>JAGLQE010000162.1 GCA_023137005.1 Thermoplasmata archaeon | reverse complement strand
AGATCAAGACCATGATGAGCGAGGGCTCCAATCTCATAATGGTACATTCCAATGCGGATGCGGATGCGATAGGCGCGGCCATCGCCCTGGCTCTTTATTTCGATAATTCCACCATATACGCACCTTCGGGTATCAGCAGGGTGGGAAAACGATTATTGGCTCAGATCGAGATCGAGGCAGTGGCTGATGCGGTATTGGATGACTATACCAATCTCATAGTGGCTGATTGCAATTCGGACAATATGCTGGGCATACCGGATTTCAACTGGTCAAAGGCAATCGTTATCGATCATCATTCCTGTGACCTGACCAATAGGGATTTCCGAGCTTCTTTGGTGGATGATGGAGCGACTTCCACCTGTGAACTGGTATGGAAATTGATCAATACCCTGCCAGAAGAGAATGGGAAAAAGATCGGTCTGGCCCTGCTCACCGGCATAATAGGGGATTCAGGTAATTTCCATCATGCCAAACCAGCCACACTGCTCGCCACAAGCCAGATAATGCAGGCATCCGGTGTCGAGCTGGAAAAAGCATTCAGCATATTCCACATAGACGGCCATGATGAGATATCCCAACGTACTTCCAGATTAAAAGGCGGCCAGCGGATGAAATACGCCAGGAAAGGGGGATGGATCGTGGCAGTCACTCAGGTAAGCTCCTTCGAGGCCAATGTAGCGCGTGGACTCCTTAATCTAGGGGCTGATATTAGTTTTGTAGCATCCCAGAGCAAGGAGAACTTCCGCATCACGGCGAGGGCCAATCCAAAGGCACTGGCAACTGGCTTTCACCTGGGCAATTTCCTCAGGGATGTGGCCGAGGATATGGGGGGCGACAGTGGCGGCCATGATGGCGCAGCTGGAATGACCGGAATGGGAGAATCCGAGGCCGTGCTCAATATCTGCTCTGAGAAAGCGATGTCCTGGCTGGCCAAGCACGATAGGGATTGAAAAATGACATTTCCTGCCCATATACCAATGGATCTTATGATTAACTTATTATAATATCGTACATTAACGACGACGGAGATGCAATATGCCTGATGAAATGCCAATGGCCCCCCCGCAACAAAACAGCGGTCAAATGATGATGATGATGATGATGTTCATGACCATGTTCATCATGTTCATACCATCCATGAGGAACGCGGTAGGCGAGATCGCCCACGTGATCCTCTTTCCACTCATAGGTTTCGATTCCAGATATCCCATAGTCACACTTCTTTTGGCTGGTTTCTTAATGGTATTGGTCTCCACACTGGTCAGGCATTATTTCATTGACTGGATAGATGCCGCCCGCAATCAGTCCGTCATGAAGGACTTCAATAAGGAATTGAGGGACGCCAGGATGGCCCAGAACGAGAAGAAGGTGTCCAAGCTCATGGCCAAACAGCCAGAGATGATGAAGACCAATATGGATTCCTCAATGAACCAGATGAAGCCGATGGCCTTCACCATGATCTTCATAATAGGTACTTTTACCTTTCTGGGAGTTTTCGCACATGACCTACCAAGTACCATGTTCTCGGTTCCCTGGCATTACAATGTCAACTTTTCAACATCAGTTGTTTGCGGTTTTGAGAACTGGATATTCGTCTATATGCTGGTCTCCATGTCATTTGGCCAGGTCTTGCAGAGGATACTCAAACAGGTTACCTTCTCCAAGAGGCTGAAAGAGCTGGACGAGGCCGAGGCAATTGGATGATAATAACTATAAGCGGTCCTCCAGGTAGTGGAAAGACCACGGTTGCTAGACTATTGGCAGAGAAGATGGAACTCGAACTTGTCACCACAGGTATAATTTTCAGAGATATGGCAGAGGCTAGAGGTATGTCATTGGCCGACTTCGGAGAACTGGCTCTCAATGATCCAAGTATAGACAAGGAGCTGGACATGAAGGTCCTGGAGCATGCCAAGGGCGATGTGATAATCGAAGGACGTTTAGCTGGCCATATGCTCCACCTCAATGGCATCAATGCCTTCAAGGTGTGGATAGACGCGACCATCATAACCCGCAGTCAGAGGATAGCTGGCCGTGAATCCAAAGACCCCAAGATGGTGGAGAAGGAAACCCTGGAGAGAGAGGAGTGCGAGCACCAGAGATACAATAATGTTTATGGCATTGATTCACGCAGCCTGGCAGTATATGATCAGGTAATTCATTCAGATGATCAGACCCCCGAAGAGATAGTTGATTCCATCATCAGCAACCTGAAAGATCCAAAACGGAGGGATCCGGTTGAGTGATATATCCAGTCTTTCAGCCAGTGAGCATGGCATTGAGCCGGACAAGAGGGATCTGGCACATCACCTGCGACTTGGCATGGTGCTGGTGGACAAGCCCCGAGGACCTACTTCACATCAGGTATCGGCCTGGGTCAAAGAAATATTCGGTCTGAAGAAGGCTGGTCATTCCGGAACACTGGACCCCAATGTCAGCGGAGTTCTGCCCATCGTGTTTGAGGATGGAACAAGAGCACTGGATGTGCTTCTTGAGGGCACCAAGGAATACGTGGCAGTCCTGAGGCTTCATGGCAATGCCCCGAAGAACAGGATCAAAGAGGTTTTCGCCGAATTCCTGGGCGACATATACCAGACACCACCGGTAAGGGCCGCGGTAAAGCGTGAGCTCAGAATTCGAAAGATCCATTCATTGGAGATACTGGAAATAAATGGCAGGAGCGTGCTTTTCAAGACAGAATGCGCCCCCGGAACCTATATCCGAACCTTGTGCACGGATATCGGCGAGGTGCTGGGAGTGGGCGGCCACATGTTGGAATTGAGGCGAACCCGAAGCGGCCATTTCAAAGAGACCCAGATATACAAAATGCATGAATTGAAGGATGCATATGAGATCTACAAGGAAACCGGGGATGAGACCCATATCAGAAAGATGATCCTGCCCATGGAACGATTATTCGACGACCTGCCCAAGATAACCATCAAGGACTCGGCGGTGGATGCCATCTGCCACGGGGCCAATATCGCATTGCCAGGAATTGTGGCGGTGGAAGGCAAGGTGAAGAGGGATGACCTGGTTGTTATCCTCACTCAGAAAGGAGAGGCTGTAGGTCTGGGACTGGCCAAAAAGAAGGGTCGTGACCTTATTGGTGGTGGAAAAGGTGTGGCAGTGGATATCAAGCGTGTATTTATGGCACCTGGAACTTATCCAAAGCTATGGAAGAGAAAAGTTTAGTGAGTTTTTAGAATCATATTGGTAGCTTCACTCTAGCTTGAAGCCCATATCGCCCTTGAATTGCTGAACCGCCGCTTGAAAATTGTTCATCTCCTTTACGGTAAGGTGGCAGGATATCTGGATCTTTGTCTCATCCTCTTTTCTTTCCATATTGACGATGGTACAGCTTCCTCTGGACCTTTTGATCAGAGTTCTAATTTTCTTTGCCTCTTCTGGATCACTGACACTCAGGATCATCTGAGTAGTTCGTTTTCCCCTCAGTCCCAATCTGCTCTCTAATCTGCCTATGACGACCAATGAAAGGATGATGACAAGAGTGACGATCACCGAGAACATGTACATCCCGATACCTATGGACATTCCAATTGCCGCGGACATCCAGATAGCTGCGGCGGACGTTAGTCCTCTAACGTAGCCCTGGGCGAACATGATGGTTCCAGCCCCAATGAATCCCACACCCGTGATGATCTGGGCCGCCACCCTGCTGGGCTCATTGCCCGGGCCAAAGAAATCCGAAAATGCGATGCTGATGATGGTGAACAAGGTCGCGCCAGTACAGATGAGCATGTAGGTCTTGATGCCTGCGGGCTTTTCCTTCAGCTCCCGCTCCAGCCCAATTAAACTACCGCAGAAGATGGCCAGCAGTATCTTTGGAAGGTAGACATACATCAGGTCCTCCATGGGTACCAACATGACACTTCATATAGACTGGAGTATAAATGGATTTCGTGGATGTGTGTGTATCAAACCAGTGACCGTGGTATCGCCATTGCCTCGAAGACATTCATCGCCATATTGTCGGTCATCAGGGCCATGTGGTCCCTCACCATCTCCACCATCGTGGAATTTAGAATATAATCATCACTCATCTCTGCCAGGAAGGGCAGGATGGAATTCACTTTATCATCACTGAGCTTTATGTTCTCTCTTATGATCATCAGCCTGGCCTTTTTCAGCTCATCGGTTTCCTTGCTGGCCATTTCCCTTTCTATAGATACTAGGGTGGCATATTTTCCATGGTCTGCCACATCATTCGCAGTAGCATCTTTACCCTCGTCCTTGTGAAAGTCAAATAAGCTGGCCTGGATGGTCTTTGGCATCTCCAAGCCCTCCAATTCCACCATGAAGGTCTCGAACATTCGTCTTAGAATTCCCTCGGTCTGCTCCTCGTATTTCAGGTTCTCGGGGTTCAGGTATATCTTCGGATAATTGAAATCATGTATGAGGGCATTTAGGGCATTGAGAACCGGCCAGCTGAGCTTGATGGATATCTCATGCCTTGCCGGATCATGGCTATGCTCTTCCTTGAACCTCTCCAGGTCCCATTGGAAATTCACGATGATGTCCTTGACCAGGGTATTGATTATCTGGCCATTGGTCTTTCCCAGAACTTCGGTGATCTCATCAGGGATGTCATCCTCGCTGATTATCCCGGCCTTGGCCGCATCCTCGATATCCTTCCTAACGTATGCGATCCTGTCACAGACCTTGACCACACATCCCTCCAATGTGGCGGGTGTCATGGAATCCTCGTGGCCATTCCCCTCTACGAGTTCCATTGGCCTGAACTCCCCATCCTGTGTCTCCCCGCAATGAGAGATTATGCCGTCCAGCACCTCCCATGAGAGATTTAATCCTTCACCATCCTTTTCCAGGACCTCGAGCACGTGCACGCTATGGACATTATGCTCGAAGCCCTTTCCACCATGCTCCTTGCACAGTTCATCCAGGACCTTCTCTCCACGATGTCCGAAGGGCGGATGGCCGATATCATGACCCAACCCAATAGCCTCTGCCAGGTCCTCGTTCAGTCCGAGTGAGCGGGATATGGATCGCGCTAGATGGGCCACGTGCATGGTGTGGGTCATCCGATTACTTACAAGCGGGCTTTTTGGGGACATGAAGACCTGTGTCTTGCCAGCCAGTCGGAAAAAGGCCTTGGAATAGAGTATGCGATCCCGATCGATGGAGAAGGGGCTTCGATGCTCTCCGGCTTCTGGTCCTTCGGGTCTCTTGCGACCCAATGAGCTGGTACTGGGGGTGGCATAACTGGAGTTCATGCTGGCCTCTTCTCTCATAAAAGAATGTGATTCGATCTCTGCCAGTATGCGCGTCCGGTCCTTGTCTGGTATGCGTTTCACAATTTGTGTATGGCAGTACGGGATTTAATATTTGCCCAATCGGTCTCATTGCTGGCAAAGCTTTGGGATAATATTGGTGTCTCAGTATGGAGGGGGTCTAATTTGTAGGCAATGGGTGTGGTGGGAGCGATAATTGGCAAGGCAATGTATTGGCAAAGCAAAGGATCAGCAAGCATTTACTCTGTAAACATGCCCCGCCTGAAGAAAA
>JAGLQE010000161.1 GCA_023137005.1 Thermoplasmata archaeon | reverse complement strand
ACATCATCATAATTGTATATTGTGAACATTGATGTTGTCAAGTTATTCGTATCATCCTCATCATTGGCCAACCTGGTTTCCACATTGAGCCAATAGGAACCTTCCTCCGTGAAGTTATAGGTGTTTCCAAATACGAATTTTTGCTCTCCTGGTAAAAGCCCAATAAGCTCGTCACCCGTATCAAGAACAGTATCTGGAGTTAATATATCTCCAGTGATAAGAACATCATCAACATACCAACCCTCATGACAGGTCGGATCTGGTGTGGATTTGAAAACGAACCTTACACGAACATCATTGTTTCCACTGAATGGGCTAAGATCATAAGTAGATTGATACCAATCCCTATATGTATCGCCGGTGAAGGCATCATCGCCGGTGAAGGCATTGGATGCGGAATACCATGTGTTTCCATTGATCGGTTCGATCTTTGTCCAGGTTGAATTGTCTGTAGTTATTTCGACTATGCCGCCTGCTTCAGTATTATAGAAATCATGCGAATGCCAGAAGGTCAATAGTTCATTGCTTGTCCCATTGGACAGGTCGAAACTGGGTGATGTAAGACCAGTACTGCTGTCGGGTAGATAATTGTCCGTCAGATTCGTACCCCAACAATTGGCACCGCTGTATGCGCTATTGATGTCTCCGAACGTGGGGTTTCCAAGCTCATATACCGTGCCACCGCCTATGCCACCTATGGCGACATCATCTATGTACCATCCTTCTGTTATACCATCATTTATTGAATTCCAACCTACATGGAATCTAACCTGAATTGTCATCCCATCATATGCTGACAGGTCGAAATCTTCGAAGTCCCAACCACCAGAACTATAAGTGAATGCCAGGGAACCTTCAATTGGGTTTTGCCATCCAACAGCGAGTGCATCATCATAACCACCACTGGGCATTACTTGTGTCCAACTACCGCCATCAAATACTTCCACGATCCCTCCATCTATTGGAAATGACTCATAGAAATGGTACCAATGCCAGAAAGTCAAACGTGTATCGGTTACACCACTCAGGTCTATTACCGGTGTGACCAGTACACTATCGCCCCAATTTGCGCCTGGTTCAACTCCACTATGCCAGCTTGTCGCAGAACTATTGCTCCTAACATTGGATTGGTCCCAATTATCTCCTGCAGACCCGGCTATTTGAGAGTGAGTCCAATCTCCAATCCCGCTTTCCATATCATCACTAAATCCATTGCCAGATGAGTCTGTTATCCATCCAGGAGCTCCGCTCTCAAAATCATCGCTGAGCAATGTGTTCGTCACTACAGTATAATTACCGAGGGTGTAGTTGACCATGAATGTGTTCGGCACATTACCGTAGTTATCTACCGTAGCATTTATTTCCACAGGCCAGGTGGGATACACGCTGCCATTGGCAGGCGAGTTGATCGATGCGATCCCTACATCGGATATGTCATCAATTGTAAAGTATCCAGAGACCATGTCATTGCCAGTATCCTCATCCCCTGCAAGTAGTGTCTTAACCTCAATATAATAGTCCTCTTCTGAGAGCAAATCTACAGTGCTACCAAACACAACCTTCTGGGAGAAGGGCTCTAAACCAGTCACCATCTCATCGCCCCAGGCAATGATACTGCTAGGACCTATATTATATCCCCATACCTCTACATCATCAATGAACCAGCCTTCGTTTGTAGTGACGTCGCTGGTGGATCTGAACGTGAATCTTATCTGGACATCATCATTGCCGCTAAATGGACTGAGGTCGAAAGTACTCTGGTACCAATTTGCATATGGATCGCTGGTGAAGGCATCTCCACTGCCAAAGGCATTACTCGACCCATAATAGGCATCGCCGGAGATCGGATCGATCTGCGTCCAAACCGCATGTGCCAGATCCACAGAAACCTCAACCACACCACCTGCTTCGGTATTATAGAAATCATGGGTATGCCAGAAGCTCAATAGTTCATTGCTTGTCCCATTGGACAGGTCGAAACTTGGAGATGTTATATCTGTCTCTGTGTCTGGGAGGTAATCCATTGTCAGACCAGTTCCAGTACAATCTGTACCATTATGCGCACTGGTTATGTCGCCATTGGATGGGGAGCCTAACTCCCAAGATGTGCCTCCTGAGAAAGAGGCATCGAACACGGCATTCATCCCAGAGCCAAATGAACTGAATGAGGCAGAGCCTATATCTCCAAATTGGTACCACCATGATTCCATTCCAGCCATTAAATGAACAGACCCTCCCGATTCATCATACCATAGACCGCCATAATCGCCAGCCTGGACACCTGTTATGCTCGTTGCATGTGTTTGAAGCCCTGCTCCAGAATTGACAACAGCAGACTCGCCCACCAATGTGAAACTATTTCCTCCAGTATTCCTGAAGACTTTGAACTTCACAAGGTTGTTTGCACCGCAATATGTTCTGAATTCAGTTATGGTCCCTCCTACTGGAGCAGTAATAGCGTTGATCACAGTGAAGCTGCCCACACCAAAGGAGAAATCACCTATGGAAGATACGTCTCCAAAAGTGGAACCAGTTGCCGCAGTGATATTCCAACCTGGAGCCCCTGACTCGAAATCTTCAGACAATACCTGATTTGGCATGACCGAAAGATTCCATATAGTATAATTAGCAATAAAGGAGTCTGGCACATTTCCGTAGTTCTCAATCGTAGCGTTTATTTCCAAAGGCCCGGTGGGATATAGGCCGCCGATCACAGGCGAGTTTACCGATACAATTCCGACATCATGGATGTCATTCACGGTGACGCTTGTCGAAGCCATATCATTGGAGCCATCCTCGTCACCAGCCAGCTGGGTGATGACCTCGATGTCATAATCATCATCAATTGCAACATTCCAGGCAGGTGAAAATTCAATAAATATAATATCATCATATGCCATATTGATTACTGTTTCGCTATCTGTATAAACCACAGTACTGGATGAATTTCGAATGGTGCACTTGACATTGAATGTCTCAGTATTCGTGCCAGTATTTTCAATAGTAGCATTGACCACATGTTCCCCCTGCGATATGTCCGAGTTGCCTGTAGGGTAATTTATAGAGGTAGCAGCAACATCATGGATATCATCAACAGTGAAATATCCAGATGTCTTATCATTGGACGGGACCTCATCTCCAATGAGGCTTGTCTCTACTTCAATAAAGTATTCGCCTTCAGATGCAATATAGACATTATCGCCAAACACTTGCTTCTGCATGATGGCGAAGGGGGCCAGACCTGTCACGGTTTCCTCTCCCCAGGCTATTATATTATTGAGGCCGATGATCTCGCCAGTGATCTCTAGATCATCAATGAACCATCCCTCATTGGTCGTTGCATCACTGGTGGATCTGAATACGAATCTTATCTGAACATCGTTGTTACCACTATATGGGCTCAGGTCAAAGATGCTCTGATACCAGTCCACATATGCATCACCGGTGAAGGCATTTCCTCCACCGAAGGCAGCACTTGCTCCGTAGTGTGCGTCACCCGAGATCGGATCTATTTGTGTCCATGTAATATGACCTGGATCTATGGAGATCTCGACTATGCCGCCTGCTTCAGTATTATAGAAGTCGTGGGTTTGCCAAAAACCCAAACGCTCGTTCGAGGTACCGGTGGAAAGGTCAAAGCTGGGAGATATAAGGTTAATATTAGTGTCAGGTAGATAATTAGCACTCAAGTTCGTTCCCCAGCAATTAACGCCACTATGGGCATTTGTAATATTTCCGAACACAGGTGTGCCCAGCTCCCAGGAAGTACCTCCGCTCGAAGAGTAGAGAATGATGTTCTCAGGAATTAAAGAATATCCATGTCCCCATGCCCACTCAAGTGTTTGGCCCGAAACAACAATATGTCCAGCTCCCCACGGAGAGTCTATGAGTACTGGATATCCGTTACTTGCTGAAGTAAGTATCAAATCTGAACCAGAGGGCCAGGAGGTGAAGTAGCGGTGGTAAGCAGAATTCCACCCATCCAATTCACCATCTGTGATGACATTTGGATTGATTAATGTTTCATGACCTGGAATAGCAATATCTACAGCATCACCTGGATTATATACACTTACAAAATTCCCTGGGATTGTATTGAATCCCGAATCCGTAATGTGGATCTCGAGGTTTCCACCACCTGCCGCATAGTTCTCAAACCATGCTTTATTGTTTGCAATAGCCGTATAGAAGGTTCCGCTTTGGCCCCCAGATCCTGCAATGATAACTTTGTCATAGGGAGCAAGGCTAATAGAGCCAATATCTGCCGTACTAAATATGGTGTAAGGTATGCCATTGATATCGAGAATGTCTTGATTAGAAGTCATGCCCCATGGGTTTTGTGTTTGGAAAATAGCCACATTACTAATGATTCCAGTTTCTCTACCAATTCCAGTCCATCCTGGGGCGTCTGTTTCGAAATCGTCAGTCAATATAGGGGTTGACACCACATCTAGATCCC
Organism: Thermoplasmata archaeon; assembly: GCA_023137005.1. GTDB lineage: Archaea > Thermoplasmatota > Thermoplasmata > SG8-5 > JAGLSY01 > JAGLSY01. Next base: position 277 of record JAGLQE010000161.1, on the reverse strand, counting down.
ATATTGTGTAGTTTGCGCTAAAGGTTTCAGTAAGGCTTCCGTAATTCTCCACTGTAGCGTCTATATCCAAAATGCCAGTTGGATATACCTCCCCTATGCCTGGAGAATCGATCGAAGCGACACCCACATCATGTATATCCGCAACAGTAAAGGTTGGTGATTGCATATTATTGTTCGTGTCTTCGTCTCCTGCTAACAGTGTGCTCACTTCCATAATATAATCGCCACATACACCCGCATTCCAAGTTGATAAAAATTCGAAGTCCCTTAGCTCGCC
>JAGLQE010000160.1 GCA_023137005.1 Thermoplasmata archaeon | reverse complement strand
GTGAGGCCATTGGTCCTGCCAGTTCCATTTATCAAGCCATTGGTTCGGCCCATACCTTTAGTGAGATCTTTAGCCAAATCGTCGGTTTGGCTCATGCCATTTGTAAAGCCTTTCGTCAAGCCATCGGTTTGGCTCACACCGTTAGTATAGCCTTTCGCCAAACCACTGGTATAGCCGAGTTCCCTCCTCACCTTTTCAGATAAGTCCAGGCTGCTGGGAGTCGATACCATGCCCTCATCAAGGTCGGTATCAAGGAGTCCAAGGATCTGATCCAGTTCCTCATCCGTCGGATCATCGGAAACTTCTTCCTGCACCATTCCGGCAAGGTCATCCAGACCATCCAGCTCAAGGAGGAGCCAGTCCTCATCATGTAATGAGGCATCGGGCAGATGCTCTGCGATCTCCTCTTCGATCAATTCATCTGGATCATCATCAAGCTCCAGCATGTCCAGGACCTGCATTTCCTTTTCAAGGGCTCCCAGTTCCGAGCTCAAGACCTTATCATCGAAGATGGCATCCTCCACCATCGATATAGTGGAGCAATTGGGACAGGAATCAGTATCTCCCATGATGAAGACACCGCAGTTGTCGCATACCGTGAATCCTATGCTCGGCACGGTCTCCAAAAAATCAAGATCATCATCTGCCTCATTGTCATCCAATATATCTGGCTCACCAGATCCGATCAACTCGTCTAACTCATCCCCATCCTTCATTTCCAGGAGGGAAAGCATGAGGTCATCATCAAGTCCGATCCCTTCTCCCCTCTTCAGTTCCAGTAGAGAGAGCATGAGATCATCGTCAAGCCCTATCTCTCTGGAGCCCGCCTCATCACAATTAGGGCAGCTGGACACGCCCTTTTCCAGGAAGGTCCCGCAGGTCGGACATATATTGAACTCGATATCCGGTATGGTCTCCAATCTGTCCTCTTTCCGCTCTCCGAGGATCATATCTTCGATATCCTCTTCAAAGGCACCTGGTTGGTATGAGATATCCTGGCCGCAGCTGGGGCATGTCACTGTGTCCGGGTCGACAAAAGTGCCGCAACCCATACACATCTGGAACTCGATATCTGGCTTGGTCTCAAGAAAGGCATCGTGCTCTGTAAATATCTCATCACCCAGTTCCCGGGCAAGATCATCATCACCGAACATCTCCCCGCACACACCACAATCTTGTGATGCCGAACTTATCAGGGCACCGCAATTGGAACAATTGGACAGACCTTCATCCGCTTCCGCTCCAGATTCCACATCCGCATTGCATATCGGGCAGACTATGCTGTGCTCGGTCAGGAAGGCTCCGCAATTGCCACACAGATAGAGACTGATATCCTCATCCTTATCCTCATCCTCACCCACTTCCTTTGTGGACAGTCCAAGAAAATTGATTATATTCTCAATGCTATCCTTGTCGCTGAGGGTCATCTTGTCGGTCATCACCCTGGTCTCGATGATGGAGCCCACATCAATAGGCTGGCCAAGATGGCTGTGTATGGTGTCCACGATCTCGTGATCGATAAAACTGGGAGAGAGCAGGTGGACAGAGGATATCCCCTTACCATGCATCTTGTTCAGGCTCTTCTTCATGAAGTCCGTGGTGGCTTCCTGGCCAAATACCCCCACCGACTGTTGGAGTATGTCGGTTATGAAGATGCGGTCTCCCACTTCCTCGGATGCTTTGAGAGCCTTGTTCAATGCCATGTTCACATTGAGCAGGGCCCTGGCACAGAGTAGGACGCCGTCCACTTTCTCCATTCCGATGATCTGCATTATCTGGTAAGAGAACCAGTCTATGATGTGAATTCGTTTTTGATCTTGAAGTTCTTCCACATTGGGAATGATCTCTGTAAGAATTTCAAGCAATTCCTTTCCCGATGCTGTGGTCACAAGGGCGATGACGCTCTTATCCTCGTCAAGGTACTTCTTGATAAGGTGGGCCATCGACAGGTAGGTTTGTTCCTCCAGGGCCAGTACGGCGTGTGATCCTGCTTCATGCTCCGGCATCTATTCTCCGATTATCAATAAATGATCTCTTCGTGGTCTATCTCCATGCCCTGCTTCGTGATCAAGAAAGGATGCTTGTACGGGTCATGCCTGGTGAACCTCATCTTATAGATGGTCAGGGTGCGGCGGTATTCACCTTCCACATTCTCATAATCCAGAACAATGATGGAATCAGCGATGAACTGCTCTATGCCGAATCTCGTATCACCACTCTGGCTGGCCTCCGTGATCAGGACAGTGGTTATGTCGTGGTCCTTCAGAACCCGGCAGAACCTGAACAG
>JAGLQE010000016.1 GCA_023137005.1 Thermoplasmata archaeon | reverse complement strand
TGCAGGTCTCTGAATATAGCATCGTGGAAGACCTTTTCATGGTGACAGGCGAGGTGGACCTCATACTCAAGGCCAGGTTCGAGAATTACATGGCAATGAAGACCTTTGTTCTGGACAAGCTGGCTCCTATAAATGGCATAAAGGATACCAAGACCATGATGGTGGTCACCGCCTTCAAGGAGAATGGCAATAAAGTGGTCAATGAAAAGGCCAAAGAAGAGTGATGCCAGACCAGCTTACTGATATGGCCTTGTCCATGAAGTTTATCACATTCGATAAAGGCTAGTTCTATCCTTAATACACCACTCCGAATCATGGGAAAGGCTTAATTGCAAAGTGGCATTATCCAGCCCAAATATCAAGGTGATCACCATGGATTCAGAGGAAAAGCTCAAACAGGTTATTTCGGTTCTCGACCAGCTTACAGAGGACACCTCAGTCCCAAGGAACATACGAAGAGGGGCGAATGAGTGCAAGGTCAAATTGTTAAATAAGGGCGAGGCCCTTGATGTGAGAACAGCCGGCGCCATCTATGTCATGGACGATCTGGCCAATGATCCCAATATCCCGCTTCATGGAAGAACTCTCATCTGGAATATCATAAGCCAGCTTGAGCAGGTTAACTAGATATTATTGTTTTATCGGCAGGTTCAAAAGCATTTTATCAGCGGGCATGCTCCGTCAAAAATCACTCATCGAACTCTGTTCGAATCCCTATAAAATAAAAACATATGCAGATGCCGGGATTCGAACCCGAGCAATAAGCTTGGGAAGCTTAGATCCTACCAGGCTAGATCACATCTGCATATTGCCAATCTCAAAATAACGAACATGATAATATACTTTTCATACCTAGCTTTCACGAAATAACCATCTATTTCTCATCCCACCCATCCGGTTTCTTGCCCATGATGACCGGAATATCCCCGTCCATGCCGATCTGCTGTTCTCCGGGCCCTGAAGCAGGTTGTGCGGCCGCCTGAGTGAATGCCTGCACCATGGTCTGTATGGCCTTCTCAAGAGCGTGCTCGTATTCGCTCAATTCCCTCTTGTGGTGGAGTGACATGACCCCGCCAGCATAACCGAATAATACCATGAGAGCGTATGGAGCCAGCCAGGCGCTTCCCATGCCTATGTATCCTGATAAGAAGCCGAGATAATGGAGCGAGAAATCCATGATCGGTCCGATAAGCGGTATGCCGCTGGCAACCGAGGATATGAGGTCGAACCCACTTGTCCAGAGGGTGTCCAGACCCGGCAATATGCCCATCCTCATCAGCCCATATACCATGAAGACCAATATCACGGGTAAGAGAGTGGAGAAGAAGCCTTTCACCGGAGTTCCGGCCTTTCTACCTCCAATATAACCCGCGATCATCTGGCCGAAGGGCGGGAGCCAGAATAATAGAACAGACAAAATGATCGTGTACTTCATCCCAACCCAGAACCCATAGACCTTCTTCTTCTTGATGGCCTTGGAGTCCATGTGGAAGGGATGGTCATAATTGGAATTCGGAACATGATACACACCCTGCTTCATGAGTGTCTGGGTGGCTTCATCTCCCTTTATCTTATTATCTCTATTGAACAAGTGCATCCCTACATACGTACATGTCATATTAGCAATATAAATCATTTTATGTATAGAGCACCCAAAAACGAAATATAGTGATTCATTATTGATGGTGTGTTCATTTATCTTAATGAGATTCCCTGGCCCGAGGTTGGAGGACACAGAGAGATGGAGGAACCAGTAGTCCCGTGGTGCTGCCCCGGGACACATAGAGACATTAAACAGAAAAGTCCCGTGGTGTAGCGGTTATCATGCTTGCCTTTGGAGCAAGCGACAGCGGTTCAAATCCGCTCGGGACTATTATTTTCTTTAAAATGATGGATTATCAATGACCTCGGGCTGCCCATCCACTTCCACCACGATGACCCCAAATCCTTCATCCTCGATGGTGCCGTAATCATGCCCCGCGTCCTTGGGGAATATGGCCAGAAGGATGAAATCCTTATTTCCCACATTCACGGTCCTGTGCGCCCACCCGGACGGCACATACACGCCCTCACCCTCGTTCAGTAGCAAGTGTCTTATTTCACCCTTGGCAGATTGCATGATTATCATGCCTTTGCCAGCCAGGCAGAAGTAATATTCGTCCGCGCTCGCGGACTCGTGAAAATGGCCCTTGGTCATATGGTATTCGCGCCCGACCTTTCCGGGCTTCATGATGGTCAGCCCCATATCGGTGGAGTGGGGGCCGTATATTTCATGGACCTCGTATATTACGAGATCCAGCTCCACATCATTCTGAAAGAATCCCTTCATATCCTTACCCTTCCGAATGATGTGATTATCACTGTTGCTGATGAAGGTATTGACATCTTCCTTTCGGAGTCTGAATGGGTCCAGAATGGATGGCTCGGCCATATTCATGTGTAGATGCTCCTTGCATAATAAGATAACGATTTATACAAACAGCCTTATGGAGTCGCATATGGCCAAGAATAACAACCTCACCTCGAACCCGATAACCAGGGTGATGAGGCGGGGCCAGAACATGATCCACAAGCATCACAAACAGGAGGTGAAAGAGTATGCCATCCTGGGCTGGCTGGCAATCATAGTGGGCATGATAGCGGGCATCGGAGCCGTGGTGTTCAGGTATATGATAAATTATATCGGCCGCCTCTTTGGATTTCACTCGGCTGGGCCATTTTCCTTTCTGGAAAGTGATCTGGGCTGGATGGTCTTCATCGCGCCCGCCATGGGTGGCTTGATCGTCGGTCTCCTGGTCTGGAAGTTCGCCTCCGAGGCAAAGGGTCATGGAGTACCCGAGGTCATGGGAGCCATGATAGCCAATGAGGGCAAGATAAGGCCCAGGGTGGGACTGGTAAAGATATTTGCCTCCGCTATCTGTATAGGATCCGGTGGATCTGCTGGTCGAGAGGGCCCAATTGTTCAGATCGGAGCAACAGGCGGATCAGCACTTGGTCAGGCATTGGGCCTGTCCCCCTCAGACACTAGAACTCTTCTGGCATGCGGAGCAGCAGCCGGTATAGCCGCCACATTCAATGCACCCCTGGGGGCCATGATGTTCGCCATCGAGCTGATCCTCCTGGAATTCAGAACACGCTCCTTCATTCCACTTGTGATATCCTCGGTAACGGCCACGATCGTGGCACATGCTGTGTTTGGTGTGGAAATAGCCTTTCCCATCAGGGACCTTTACACCCTGACCAATCCCCTGGTCGAGATGCCATTGTATATCCTTCTTGGAATCATATGTGGTCTGGCCGCTATCCTGTTCGTTTATCTTCTCTATAAGTTCGAGGATGCCTTTGACAATATGAAAATGCCCGAATACTTCAAGCCGATGGTAGGCGGCCTCGCACTCGGCCTGGTGGGGCTAGCGAGCTATTACTATCTTGGACATTACTACGTATTCGGTACTGGCTACGGTACCATGATGCCTATACTCGACCCCACTTCCCCCATATATGGGGCACTGGGTACCGATGCAACATATTCCCTTTTATTCCTCTTGATCGGCCTGGCCCTGCTCAAGATATTCGCGACCAGTCTGACCCTCGGTTCGGGTGGTTCTGGAGGAGTGTTCGCTCCCTCCCTGTTCATCGGTGCCGCTGTTGGAGGGGCTTTCGGAGTTGGTGTCAATATCTTCTTCCCCGAGGTCTCAGTATCCTATGGTGCCTATGCCCTGGTCGGCATGGCCGCGGTTTTCTCGGGTACCAGCCGTGCCACTCTCACTGCCATTCTCATCATGTTCGAGATGACCAGTAACTATCAGATAATTCTTCCACTGATGTTCGCATGCGTCGTGAGCGATGGTGTGACGAAGATCCTATCCAAGGACACTATCTACACCAAGAAGCTCAACAGGAAGGGCATTCGCTACTCATATGAGAGGGAGATCAATATCCTGGAGACCATCTCTGTGGGGGATGTCATGGTGAGGAATGTCACCACGGCCAAAGAAAATATGAAAGTGAGAGAGGTCTCTAATATGATCCTTGAATCCGGCTTCCAGGGCTTCCCATGTATCTGCCCGGATGGAAAACTTGTGGGCATAGTCACTCACTCGGATGTGAGAAAGGCAATGGCCGCGGGTATGGCAGATGCCAGTATCTGCGATGTCGAGACAAAGAAAGGATTGGAAGTAGTTTATCCAGACATGACCCTGGAGGAAGCGATGGAGTTGATGACATCCATGGGCTTCGGCCATATTCCAGTGGTATCACGCGAGGAACCGGATAAGCTGGTCGGCTTCCTGACCAGGAATGACATTCTAAAGGTCTACAAAGATAAGAAGGGTGAGAGGAAGAAGACATGGCTGTGATATTCGGAGCCCGGCATTTGGTGGCCAGTGTGGATGATGAACTGGATAGGATATCTTCAGCCTCCGAGAGCCTGGATGTGGAGATACAGGTGCTGGACGCTCACATGGTTTTTGACAGAGAGCATATCGAGGTCGCCCTGGAGAAGTCTGAAAGAGCCTTTGCCCAGGGGAGGAATATCGCCAAGACCCGCGGCACTGAACTAATGCTCTATGCCGGAGCCGAGAGGCAGATATCCAAGGCTCTGAAGAAGATGGGATTGAAAGAGGGGATGGAAGAACTGGCTATTATTGCTTTTTGGGATCAGGAGCCCAATATTATCCTGGATAAGTTGGGATGGACCAGGGATGATGCTGTCCTCCAGCCAGACCCAAGCAATGCTATTGAATATGGTATCGACCTTGATGGGATACCACCAGGCAAATTGATCGACCACATCCTGGAGATGATGGCACTGAGTGAATTGGATAGGTGATAGAATGACAGTACATACGGGCTACATAGAGGTCAAGACCAAGGGAGAGAATGATATCCTGGATATCACGGAAAAGGTTGCCGAGATGATCGACCTGTCCGGCATTGGGGATGGGATTGCCTGTGTTTTTGTCAGTGGTTCGACCGGGGCCATCACCACCCTGGAATACGAGCCTGGACTTCTCAAGGATCTGCCAGATGCTCTGGAACAGATGATGCCGAAAGACAAGGTCTATGAACATCATCTGAGGTGGCAGGATGGGAATGGGCATTCTCATGTCAGAGCGGCCATCCTGGGACCCAGTGTGTCGATCCCCATCATATCGGGCAAGCTGGCTCTCGGAACATGGCAGCAGATAGTGTTCATCGAGCTGGATGCAAGAGGCAGGGAGCGCGAGCTCATAGTCCAGATAGTTGGGGAGTGATGCTGTCATACAATGAGTAGCAGTATAAGGGCCTCGATGATTTGGCTCACTCCCAGAAAGAAAACGAATATGCTGGTATTGACCTCTGTCCCCTTCTGCAACTCCCTCGCTTCAACTGGTTTATAATATGCTTTGGAATGGGCAAAGCCTCGTACACCCTTCCCATTCATCATCCTTCTTCTGTATGGATTGCCGCCAGCTGCATCCACGGACCCCCATAAAGCTATAAGAAGTATGAATCCAAATATCATTGGAAATATTGGGTTGATGACTATCCCGAGTATCAAAACCACCACCACGATGGCCAGCAATATATTCATGTTCCTGTTCATTAATTATCATTATGTTTACTGACTATATAAACCCGATTTGGGACTTCCTAGGGAATACCGCTCACTCTAGGTCTTCCACGGTTTCCCTGAATATGATATTCCGCTTTTCCATTTCGGAGATCAGCATATCACCGGGCACGCACATATCGGGTGTCCTCACCCCGCGCTCGGATATCTGGCCATCGACCATCATGCCTGCGATAATGGTAGTTGGGAACGCCGTTGTGCGCATCATGGCTGTGAGTCCTGTTGAATTATCGAACTCGTCCACGGTCTCAAAAGTGCGGCGTATTTTTTTCCCATCTTTCACGCCTTCCGCAACCACTCGGACAAGGACAAAATCTTTGTCCGTTCCACTCAGTTCTTCAATGATCCTGGTCTCTGTTGCTGGCCTAGCCTCTTCACTCATATCATACATTTCCAAGAACTTCTCCATGTGACCAGGATATCTAATGGTCTTGTAGTTCAATTCACGGATCCTGCCCTCAAAAATTC
>JAGLQE010000159.1 GCA_023137005.1 Thermoplasmata archaeon | reverse complement strand
AAAAGAACAAGGTTTCCAATATCGACCAAACAAGTTTGGAAAATAGATGCGCAAAACCGCGCATCTAAAAAAGAAAAATCGCCCTCACCTGCTCGAAATCAAATTAACATCTCAAACCCTTGAATTCCATCGAACCTCACATACCCCATGTCCAAGTACACCTTCACGGCATCGGGATTCTGATGGTTAACGCCTATGAAAGCCTCTTCCATTCCCTGTTCTTTTATCCAGTTGATGCTTGCAGCCGTCAGGGCCTTTCCAAAGCCTTTTTTCCTCTCTTCAGGAATTACCACCAGGAGATATGAGCCTCCTCTTTTCACACCCTTCAACTTATTGAAATTCCTGTCAATATGAGAACAGATGGCCCCTACCATTTTCTTATCTGCCAGTCTTTCTATTACGAAGAGGCCGGAATGAGATTTCGGATCTGTGAAATATATATTTTTGCTTCTCTCTTCAGGGGTGAGAGGAAGAAAGCCGCCTCTTGTGGCATAGGCATCATTGGCTACATTGGTAATAGCTTCCATCTCCTCTGGCAGCCTGAGATTCCTCATGATATAGCCATCCGGAAGCTCCGGGACCGTGACTCCTTGGGGGTCGCGCTTCATGGCCCATCTTTGGTAGGGTGTCTGCTCGAAGCCTAGGCTTTCCAGTAATTTTACTTTCTCAGAATTGGAAAGATATGAACGTGTTAATATCCTATTGATATTATGAGATCTCAAATATGCCATTACTTTGGAGAATATCTCTTTGCCAGCATCCGAATCAAAATATTCTGGCAGAATATGGATCGTGAAATAACCTCGCCTCACCTCTTCTGTAAAATATCTGGGATCATATGACCCATATCCCACACCCACCATTTGCCCATCATCAAAAGCAGCATAATGGCCGGCCAGTGTGTTACTGGGCTTTGAAAAGATCCACTTGCGCATCTTCTCTTCGGTAACCAGCCGGAACTCTGGATCATCGAACTCGGCCTTGTTGAAAAGTTCGGTGTAGGCACCGATCTCATCGTCTTTCAGGTTTCGGATCTCCATGGATATCACCATAATGGTTTCTTGTAATGTGTTACTTTCTTCTCTGTCTCGAAGCCCATCCTTGTGTATAATTTCAGAGCACCAGTCGGGTTATCGGCTTCGACATTCAGGCTTGCCTCTTCCATGCCGAGGTCCTTCAGGGTCTGGAAGCTGATAGAGATCATGGCCTTGGCTAATCCTTGACCTCGCCATTCTCTTCCAACGTGGATGTTCTCTGTGTATCCCCGTTTTCGATCAAATTCAATATTTGCATTTGGGTCAATATGGTTCTGGACGGCACCTGCTATTTTCTCACCATCCCAAGCCACAATATAATGCTCAGGTTTGAAAATCGGTTCATTCAGCCATTGCAGGTAAAGTTCTTCAGGCCAGTCCACTGGCTCAAAACCGTCCTTATGTGCCTCCATGTCAGCATCCCAGAGCATTCGCATCTGGTCTTTGTTTACTGGCCTAATTTCAATGCCAGATGGTAATGGGCAATCGGGAATATTATCCAGATTTGGTCTTACCATTATGAAAGAATAAGTATGTGGCTTGAAGCCATTGCTTTCAACAATTCGGGTCCAATCCTTTTCAAATTCCGAGGCCCAGATATAGAATTGGCCTACCTCGTCTTCTGGATGTGTTTTGGCAATCTCCCGTGCCCTGTTCTCACACCATTTTACCATGGCTTCCCTGATGCCTTTTCCTCTCCATTCGGGAACCAGCTTGGCTGTATAATTATAATTGCGGATCTTATCAAGGCCCTGGGACCACCAGACCATGGTAGTACCAATGATCTTCTCGCCCATCAAGACAATAAGTTCATCCTTGTAAGGGTCGGTGTTGATAGGATGTTCGAAGGCTCTTTCCATGTCCTCAAGGGACCATGAGAATTTCAGCTTGTCCTCGGCCTTACTGGCATTGATCACATTCACCATCTCAGGAAAGTCCTCTTTACCTCTGAATGGGCGGACAGAAAGCCCTTCAATATCTGGCCAATCAATCGTTGTCATGGTATCAATCGCTGAAAGTATGTTATGTCTAATATAATTTCACTCTAAGGCCCTAGGCATGAAAAACTATTTACTGAACAAATTCACTAATGGTCATTATGGAATTCAAGTTCTACGACGAGGTGGATCCGGACCAGGTGAATGACATAATGCTCATCTGCCATGGTGAGCCAGCTGGCAGAAGATTAGTTGATAAAATAAGAAGAACAGACCCTTTCTGCTCCCCCTGGTTCAGGATGTATGCTGTCGAGAACGATCAAGTAATATCTCAGGTGGGTGCCACTTATCCAATTATCGAAACCACACAGGGAAAGATGAAGATCGGTTATGTCGAGGGTGTTGCCACCATGCCAAGCCATGCTCGGAAAGGTGTTGCTAGGAAGCTGATGCTCAAGGTGCATGAGCAGATGATGGAGGATGATGTAGAATTATTCTTCCTGGGAGCTTCATTGACTGGTGTAGCACCCGCACTCTATTCCAAACTTGGCTACCATGTCATAGGAGAATATGATTGGGGAATGAAGAAGCACCAGACATATCCCCGGAACGATGTCACCATGAAGATCCGCAGGCACAAGATCGATGATGGGAATAAATTGTTCAGGAAGTACTCGAAGGGAAAGCTGGGTTTTATCCATCGGCCAGATGACTATCCCAAAAAGAAATCCACATGGGGTGCCTTTTACCAGAAGACCGTGACATTTTACAGGAACGAAAAGCCCATTGGCTACGCTCTTATCAGGCCCATGGGGGAATTCCTGAGCATCAGAGAGCTCGTATGTCCGAATGATAAGGATTTCACGCCCTGCCTTCAGAGCCTGGAAAATTATTACAAGAAATCTAATTTCGTCACTAGATCATTAGTAGGCCCTGCCACCGACCTTACCAAAAAGTATGAGGATCACGGTTTCAGGAGCATGGAGACCTGGGGCGTGCATATGGCCATGGATCCAAAGGGGAAGATGAGCCAGAAACAGGTGGAAAAGCTCCTGGGGATCGACAAGAACATGTTCCAGATCTTTATGATGGACACATATTGAAAGGTCACATATCGTATTCCGCCAGTCCATCATCTTTAAATGCCCACATCCCGATTAAGGGATGAACCAACCAAAAGGTAGTTCACAGGTGGATGGGATATGACTAAGTACAGATGGATAGTAGCTTCGCTCGTAATATTGACTGTTTTTATGACCATTGCTGGGAGCAGCATGGCCCAGGAAGATCCTGTCGTGGAGGTGCAGAAATATAATCGCGCCATTCACATCATGTTCATGCTCTTGATAGGGTTTGGTTTCCTCATGGCCTTCGTCAGAGGATACGGGAAGTCTGCCCTTACAGCCACACTCCTACTCGTCAGCGTGGGAATTCCAATTTACATCCTTATCAGCAGTCTTGGAATATTCGGCCATGTCGATGTGGACATTGACCGGTTAATTCTAGCAGAATTCGCAACAGCCAGTCTCCTGATATGCGCGGGCGCTGTTCTTGGAAGATTGAAGATGCCGCAGTACATGCTCATGGGCGCGCTCTTCATCCCTTTCTACATGTTCAATGAGTGGATCCTTCTGGACGGAGGTCTTGGGATCATCCAGGCAGGCGCGATAGCAGACACTGGCGGCTCAATAGTCATCCATGCCTTCGGAGCTTTATTCGGATTGGGCGTGATAATGACCATGACCACCAAAAGAGAGTTTTTCGCGGACATCCCGACCGATGCCACCAGCGATCGCTTCTCACTTCTCGGGACCATGGCACTTTGGATATTCTGGCCGAGCTTCTGTGCCGCACTCGTTCC
>JAGLQE010000158.1 GCA_023137005.1 Thermoplasmata archaeon | reverse complement strand
AAAAGGCCATCGAGGAACCGGAGATCGATGAGAAGACGGATATCGCCCCTGGAGACATAACCGAGGAAGAGGTCGCAAAGGTTTCCATGGTAGGGATGAGGATGGTGGATCTCATAATCATTGGCACTTTGGGTGGTCTGATCGCTGTATTCATTATTTTCAAGCTCTACTATCTTTCAAATTTCAATGCCCTCAATATGGCTCTCTTCTTCGGGGTGGCCATTGCGGGAATGCTGGTATCCTTCCTGGTATTCAAGATAAGTTCTTCAGCCGTTGCCGAGGGAGACCGACTCTTCAAGGCAGGGAAGTATGAAGAAGCCCTCGCCCACTATGAAAAGGCCATTAAGCTGAGTAGTAAGCCAGCGACCGCCTGGACTGCAAAGGGTGTTGCTCTGAAGAGACTGGGTGATTTTGGTGGTGCTCTGAGATGCCACAATACCGCCATCAAGCTAAATCCAAGAAATGAGATAGCCTGGTGTAATAAGGGCGACCTGATGTTCCGCCTGAACAAGTATGATGCGGCTCTGGAATGCTATGACAATGCCCTTGATCTCAATCAGAAATACGCCATCGCCTGGAACAATAAGGGCACGACCCTGGCCAGAATGGGAAGGTACAAGGAGGCGAATGAATGCCAGGATAAGGCAACCCGCCTGAAGCCGAAATACGCTGCAGCCTGGGTGAATAAGGGCGAGATACTGGCCAAGCTGGGAAAAAGGCAGGAGGCCATTGCCTGTTACAAGAGAGCGAAGCAGTTGGTCGTGGCGTGATCGAGTTTCTTGAGTTGGTCAGACCTCAATATCCGGCTATCCAAAATTCAAAGAACTCACTAACTCAAAGAACTCCTTAAACTCAATTGGATAGGTTTTTAAACTTTAATCAGTATATGGTGATTGAGGGAAATCATGACCGACAGGTTCAAAACATACATTGAGGGGTTCGATAATAAATTGGGAGGAGGAATACCCAATGAGAGCATAGTCCTACTCGTGGGTGAGCCTGGAACCATGAAATCATCCGTTGCCTTCAATATGCTTTTCAACAATGCGGACCAGGAGGGGAGGAATGGTGTTTACCTGACCCTGGAACAGAATACTACTAGTCTTGTCCGCCATATGAAGAGCATGGGCATGGATCACGCCCTTGTTTCTGAGAAACTTGAGATCGTGGATATCGGTCTCATACGCCAGCAGCTGACAGATCTACAGCAGGACACCTGGATACAGGTCCTGAAGATGTATGTGAAGAATCTCAAGGATAGGCTGGATTACGATATTCTGGTCATTGATTCATTGCCTGTATTGGATGTACTGGCAAAGTTCGAGGATCCCCGAGAGGACCTTTTCCACTTCTTCGAGTGGCTCAGGAAATTGGATATGACCACCATCATAATATCGGAAATGAATCCGGATTCCAAGTCCTATGCCAAGTACGATGAGGACTTCCTTGCAGATGGCATAGTTTATCTGAGAATGGTGGAGACCGGAGGGGTCAGTGTCCAGAGGCAGATCAGGTGTGTGAAGATGCGTGCCACCGATCACAGTACAGATTTTTACACTCTCATGTATGATGATAGTAAATTCAAGACCACGAAGGTCATTGGAGATTCGAAGAAGTAGGTGATACTATGGCTGATAGGAAGTTCAAAACAAAGATATGCCTTGTCGGTGAAAGCGGGGTTGGCAAGACCAGTCTCATCAAAAAGTATGTGCTGGACATCTTTGATGATAAGTACATAACAACCATCGGGACAAAGGTCAGCAAAAAATCCCAGACCTTCCAGTTGGATTCGGGAAATGCTGATATGGATATGATGATCTGGGATATCATGGGTCAG
>JAGLQE010000157.1 GCA_023137005.1 Thermoplasmata archaeon | reverse complement strand
ACAAAAACAAGATGAGGAGCGCAGGACAATAGAAAGGCGCGAGCATGAGCTCAAAGTTGCCCAGGTTGGCTCGTCCCACATCAATGTGTCACCAAATATCAATGTGGGCAAGATAGGTGATGATAAGACAGATGTTCGGGATAGCGTTGTTATGAATTCAGAGATCTCAACAAATCGACCACCCCCGCCTCCGCCACCTGGCCACAACCAGGCCCAACGACCACCGCCACCTCAACAAAATTCGAATATGACATGTACCAATTGCAATGCGCCCGTACAGGATGGTTGGAAAGTGTGTCCAGCATGTGCCCAACCCATTGACCTGGGTAACAAATGCGGTAATTGCGCCGCCGATGTTCAGAAGGGATGGAAGGCCTGCCCGGCCTGCGGTGGTGCCATAGGTGCGGGAAGTCATGCTCCAATATGCCCCCACTGCAAGTCCGAGGTTCAATCAGGCTGGAAGGCCTGCCCGAGTTGTGGGAATCGGATTTGAAGATATAATTTTTCAACCAGCCAGATAGAATCCAATGCCAAGTATGGATAGTGTGCCAGCCATCACGACTGGCATGAAAGGATAGGCATTGTGGCTTCCAAAGCCTCTGAGGATGGGCCTGAACAAAAGATCTGCGACCTTCAGGATGATTATGAACACGATTATCAGAGCCGGAGACATGAGTGCCATGACAGCCGCACAGGCGAAGACATCTCCCCTGGCTAATTTGAAAAGGATGCCGAAGGAATGATGTGCCAGTGGCATGAAGATGAATATCAATATCCATTTTGCAATTGCCTGGTTCTGGTCCAGTGAATCCCATCTCCAGATATCTATTGCCAGGAAGACGATCAATGCTAGTACCCAGACCTCGACGAATTCTGACTGCGCTTTCATGTACTTGAGATCACTGAGGGTGGCCACTGTGAAGGAGCCTATCAGGAAGATCAGGCCATAAAGCTGGTTCTGCGTGAGATCTAGTATCAGCCAATCGGGAAGCATATTGTTCAAGGCAGGATGTTCTTATGCACGTAATAATGTTTGTGAAAGAATGAAGGAAAGATTAATACATCAACATTTCATTCTATGTTTCTATCCAAATGGGGAGCTGTGCAGGAAATGTGTGCGAAATCTATAATCGACCAGGTGGCTGACAAGAGAAAGACAGACCGAGAGGACCAGGAGGCCAGGGATGCTTTCAGGGTCAAACTCGAAGCCTGGAAAAAGCAGGGCTTTGTGATAGCAGGACTTGAAGCCATGATCGATGATGCCAGTATTTCCGAGCTAGACACGGCTTTTTCTGATTTCGAAGAATCCCTGAGGGAGATAAACACTCTCCGCATCAATCTCCGGGCACTGGACATTCGCACCCTGGAATCTGATTTTTCCACCATTGATTATAAGCTTCAGGACCCTGGCAAGGTAAGCGAGGCAAAGAAGGATATCACCAATTTGAAGAAGAAGATAGAGCGAAGGAACACCCGCTGGGCCAAGGAGAAGGAAGAGATCGAGGCATTGAGAAAGGAGCATGAGCTGAAGGTGATGGAAGAACAGCGCCTGAACAAAGAGCTGGACATGGAAAAACAGGAAGACCTCAGAGCTCAAAGCGAACTTAATACCAAGCTCATGGAGGAGGAAAGGATGAAGGCCCAGTTGCAGGCCCAGGTCCTGGTGGAAGAAAGGCTCAGGAATGAAAGCGCGGCCGAGCTGAGAAAGCAGGAGGCCCGAGCCGCCAAGGTGAAGATAAAGCTCAATAAGAGCGAGGAAGCAAAGGCCAAGATGGAATATGATAAGAGCAGGGCCGATGCCGCAAAGGCTGGCAGGCTCCTGAAGGCCAAAGAAGAGGAACGCCTCAGGATCGAACATCAACTGAAGATCAAGGAAGAGGAAAGGCTCAAGGCAGAGGTCCAGGCCAAGGCCGCGACCGAGAAGAGGCAGGCCATGGAGATGGAGGCCCTGAAGATCGCCGAGAGAAAAGAGCAAGTTCGTCTGGAGATGGAGCAGAAAGAACAGGCCAGGAAGGTGGAGGAAGCCAAGATCAAGGCCGAAGAGGAGATGATGAAGGCGGAAGCTGAAAAGCTCCGCATCCTGGAACTCGAGAACAAGGCCAAGGAAGAGGAAGATGCAAAGAAGCTGGCCGAGGAAGAGAAAGAGATCGCCGAGCATGGGATACAGGCCCCGGACAATATCGAAGGCTGGAAGGACATCTTCAAGGACTGGGACAATGAGGATAACTGGCCCCTGGTCAAGAAGATCGACCTCCTTTCAGATAATGACATCGTCAAGATCATGGTCTGGATAGTCAATGATGAGGATGTCCGAAACAACCTTACCAAGTTCATCATGAAATGGAACAAGGGCAATAAGTTCTACAGATGGTACAATGAGAACAAGCGTATAGTCGATGTCATCAGGACTTACCCCGGCGGCCTATTCACCATATGCCAGATATTTAAACATGACCATGTGATCATGTATCAGGATTCCATCAGGTACTGGCAGCCATTATTGAAGATATACGATGCCAATAGGAAATTGTATGATCTCCCAGAGATCATACAAACCACGGAAGAATTGGACGGGGACCCGGTGTACAAATATAGTGTTGGGTGAGTGGTCACACTCTCCTGCGGAGGGCTGATTAGATCAGCTAAAAGCATCATCTATCAGCTTGTAAACTTCCTCTTTGCCCCCGATCCTCGGCATGCCGACATTCAATTCGTCCCAGTTAATGACCGCCCAGTCCTCAGCATTCGCATCCGGGGCTATCGCCCTCTCTGTGACCGCCAGGTTGAAGAAACCGTAGTATTCGGAGTTTATGGGGCGTTCTGTGCAGAATGAGATCGGTATCCCGCCTCTGAATCCCAGTAGCTCCACAAGGTAGAGTGCGATATTCTTTCTACCCTTGGTGCCAGCACCTTGACATCTAAAAGATGTCCGGTTGCGGCTAGCATTCATCATCCGGGTAGCCAGTATCTCGACCGAGGCCTTTGAGATGTATTTGTGTATCTTATCCTTGTATCTGAACTGCCCTGGTTCATAAGAAGTAACCTCCAGTGGTGCAATGTCTCCCTTTGGAGCAGGATTTGCCTCGTCGAACTTGTTCATCGCCTCTTCGATGTCGAACAATGATACTTTTCCGCTCTGCAGGTCCTTCCTGTCTATGATGGCGGAATGATGGATAACCCCTCTTCGGCCGTATTCGTCCACGATCTTGTGGTATATGTAGGTGAAGAGAACATGGCGTATATTGGGCTTGTCAAAGAGCATGAAGCCCCTGTAATCCTTCTGGCTGTAGCTCATCATCAGAGGAGCAAATTCCTTATTGAATACATTGGTAAATAATCCTGGATTGAAATCCCCCGATATCGCTACTGGCTTATCCTGGTACCCCTTCCCGTGGATCGGATACCACACAAAATGATCTATTTCCATTTTATCACTCCTTTTATTTATTATCTTGGGAACTGGCTCGCTCCCCGTATCTTGAATCGAATTGTCTGCTGAAGTTGTATTGCTCGGTGAACTGGCATTCGAGCTCTGCGGGGTCACTGCGTCGAGGCTGCTTTCCGTACTTGTTATTGTGGGTTCGGCCAGTCCAAGGTCAGAAGCTGCTATTCCTGGCTTCTCATCCAGCCTGAGCATGC
>JAGLQE010000156.1 GCA_023137005.1 Thermoplasmata archaeon | reverse complement strand
TACACCAATGGTGGCATGATGGGGTATGGAGATATCCAGAGCCGCATCCTTACCATAAGGTACATAGCCGAGGATGAGGGGAAAGCCCGTTATAATCCCGGGACTGGCATGAATATAGATACCTACAATATCTATGTGGAAATGGACACAGCTCAGGAGATGTTCCAGGCAGATGGGATGATCTCACAGATCAAGATCTCCAATAATGGGGGAGTGCAGAGTGGCGCCGACAATAGCGACGAGGTCATGGAAACTATCGAGCCATTGCTGGAGGATCTTACTTTCTCCATTCAGAATGAGATGGTATTTCCCATCCCCATGAACGGCATGAACTTCTCCATGCTATCCAATACGGACCTTGTATCTGATTCTCTGGTACTGACATCCAATGGGACGGTATTATCGTCCATGACATACATGATAGACGATGAATCAGGCACCATCACCTTCCTGGCCCCACCACCAATGACACTTATAATGGCCGAGTACGATTTCACATACATACTGGAAGCGGAGGCCATAAAGCAGGACAATATACAAATGGCCAGAGACATCAATGACATGCTCTCCACCTTCCTTACGATATTCGGTTCTTTCGCTATCCTTGCTGGTGTTATCCTGATCATAAATATATTCACCATGCTGGCGGAGGAGAGGAAATCCGAACTGGGAATGGCACGGGCCGTTGGTATGAAGCGCCGCCATCTTATGCAATCCTTCCTCTTTGAGGGGTTGGCCTATGGAACAGTGGCCAGCGCGATGGGTACCCTTGCTGGTGTGGGTATCGGAGCGTTCCTTATCTACATGATAAATAATATAGCCAATATGCTAGCAGGAGTGGTAATTCCCTTCCATTTCGAGACATTCAGCCTCATTATGGCATTCTCCACAGGGTTCATAATCACCTTCGCAACCATTCTCCTGACCTCCTGGAAGATCAGTAAACTGAATATCATCAGGGCCATAAGGGGCATTGATGAACCAGTCAGTGACAGGAAGGATTGGAGAGTTCCAGTAGTTGGTATCATTATCACAGTTATTTCCAGCATACTGATATTCCAATACTGGGATCAAGAGTTCATGGTGAAGTTACTGGCACCATCGGGCATGGTCGTCGGATTGGCAATGGTACTATGGCGCTGGATCGGAGAGAGAGTATCAGTCACATCTGCCAGCTTGGGCGTATTCCTGTACACGTATTTCGCCATCAAGACCTACTTCGGTGATGCGAATCTGGAAAATCCACAATTGCCTTTTATTCTGTCTGGAGTATTGATAGTACTGAGTCTGGTACTTCTGATAATGTACAATTCAAGGCCAGTCATCATGTTGATAGTGAGTAGTATTGGAAGGGCAAAGAAGCTCAGACCCACGGTGATGGTCGCTGTTTCCTATCCTCTGAGCAAGAAGTTCAGAACCGGAATGAGTGTGGCCATGTTCGCATTGGTCGTGTACATGATAGTCATGCTTTCCGTGTTCTCGAACATCTTCGTTATGGATATAGATGAAGAGTCATTGAAACAGGGAGGAGGATATCAGATCATCGCGACTGCCCAGAACCCGGTCATGGACCTCACGAATGCCATAGACCCCATCGACAACTCGAATATCACATCCACTGTCTTTGACCATGCAACCATATCTCAGGTATCTCAAGCTTATGCTTCCGAGGTCAATGTGACCGATGTTGTTGAAGGCAATGGTAATGGTGGTGGCCTTCCCTTTGACTTTGGTATGTTCAGCGGCTCTATCATATACGGTATCGATGAGCAATTCCATGACGGACGAACATTCGAATTCTCCAAGGTGATGGAGGGATATGAGGACCAGGATGTGGGCGCTATATGGAGCGCGGTAACAGATCCCAATTCCAATTTCGTCATCTATAACAGCATGATGGCAATGATGAACGAAGTGGCTGTGGGAAATCATCTGACCTTCACCACCTTCACAGGAGAGGTGACCGAGGAATACCAGGTCATTGCGATCGTGGACCAGAGCACGATGAACGGTGCTTTCATGTCACGTGAGAATGTTATAAATGAATTCGGCATGATGGGAATGGTCAACTCCGTTTTCCTTGTGGATGTGGATGATGGCCAGGATATCGAGGCCATTGCAATGACCCTGGAAAAGGATTTCGCTGCTCTTGGTATGAACTCCGTGATAGTCGAGGACATGGTCGAGAATTCCATGGCGATGATGAACTCCATGTTCGTTCTTTTCGAGCTTTACCTTTACATGGGCATGGTGGTTGGCGTTGCTGGCCTTGGTATAATAACCATACGCTCTGTTGTTGAAAGAACACCGGAGATCGGAATATTGCGGTCCATCGGTTTCAAGAGGAACAGTATACGCAATGCCTTCCTTATCGAGA
>JAGLQE010000155.1 GCA_023137005.1 Thermoplasmata archaeon | reverse complement strand
TCTCAAGAAGGTGAAGGACGAGCTGGATATCTTCTCCAATGATATCACTATGTCTGTATCTGGCCATCAGTACGGCTTCTTTTCAACACAGAGGGTGAGGTCACCTTCCGAGTGCGATCTAAAGGCTCTGGTGGGCTATGATCTCAGCATCCTTGAGAACATCATCAATGTCACCGAGGCAACGAGGGTGATCGAGACCATGATACTGGATGGTGACAATATCGATACGACCAAGGAGCTGAAGAAGCTTCGCCAGTATATCACAGGTTCACGTAATTCTTACAAAGATAGAGAAAACTTCCTCAGGGGGTGGAAATAATGATTCAGATGTGGAATAATATAGGTGGCGACGAGGTCATCGCACAGTTAGTGGACAGAGACCAGATACCGAATTTCCTGAAAGAGGCCATAGTTGGCCCGGGCGAGGCAGTGATGTACATCCGCAATGGAAAGATAGAGGATGTGCTGACCCAGGACAAGCTGAAGGTCACTCGCAGAGGAATCATTGATTGGTTCCAGTCAAAGATGGGGGGCGGAGAATCCGTCCAGCTATTGTTCGTATCAACGGTTCCAATAGACCTCACACTTCAGATCGGAAAAAGTGCATGGAAATTGGACCCCTCTGGCAAACCAGAAGTAGATCAGAATGGCCAGCCACAGTGGGAAGTTCAGGGTATCCTTTCACAGGATAATGAGGAGATCAAGGGAACCGTCACCATGCGTGTTCAGATCAATCAGAACAATGCCACCCGTATAATCAATCTCATGCGGTCGGCCGAGCCATATCAACCACAGAGCAATGAGGTGCACAGCACTTGGTGGGGTCGGAACCGGAATATCTTCACTGGTGGGATCCTGAAAAAGCTCACCTTCCAGAACCGCACACATATGGCGGTTGGCAAATTCCTTTTCAGGTCCGATCTTGAGGAGAAGATCAATGACGAGGCATTAGCCGCAGTCCTCCACCCTCAGTTGAGGATGATCGATGCCGGCCAGGTTCGTGGGAATCTTGGTTTCATAAAGCAGATAGAGACAGCCGCCGAAGTGGAGCTCAGAAAGACCATGGAAATGTGGGGCATGAACCTTCTCAAGCTCTACATGGTATTCGACAGGACGGCCAGTGATGCCCTGGAAGCTCACAAGAAGAAGCAATTGCAGATCTTTGAACAGGCCGAGTTCGACAAGGACCTTGAACTTGATTCCGTGCTCAATGAGACTAACAGAGATTATGAGAAGATAAGGACTAAGTTGGAAAATGACTGGGCCCTGAATTTCCAGGGTGCTGAAGGAGCAGAAAGAGTAACGATGTTCCAGGCTGAGGCTGACCTTAGAAGGAAACAGATGACCTTCGATGAGGGCATTCGCCAACAGAGGGACGCTGGCATGACCGATGTGGACATCCAGAGAGCCCAGAATCAGGCGGATATCGACAAGGAACGAGGCGAGGCACAGATAGCCATGGACGCCTTCCAACAAGTCCAGGAAGCAAAGCTCAAGAGGCAGGCTCAGGAGCAGGATCATGTCGAGGACATGAAGCGCATGGATGTTGACACCCAGCAGATGGGGGTCACGACTGCGGATACCCAGATACAGCAATTGCAGAATGACATTCACGAGCTGGAGATGAAGATAATCGAAGCCCCGGCTGAGAAGCTGGAGATACTCCAGAACATGGTCGAGCAGAAGACCATCCAGATGCAGTCACTTCAGCAGGAAGCCACCAAACGCCAGTTAGGAACAGTTGGTGGAGAGGCCGCCGAAGAATTCATGAAGGCCGAGGCCGCCAAGCACAATATCAACACATACAGGGATGCCGAGGGCCGTGAGAGAAAACACCAGGTGGATATGACCGGCCAGGCCGCGAAGATGATGGAATCCTCCAAGCAGAATGTGCCCAAGTACGTGGGTGGCGGAGGATATGGCAGGGGACAGCAACCAGTCAATGTCATCACGGTGGACCAGTCAAAGCAAGGTGGACAGCCAGCTCAGCAAGCCAGCGGCAAATGCCCAAGCTGTATGGCCGATATCCAATCCGGTTGGAAGGCATGTCCAGCATGTGGAGGTGCCCTAGGCTCTCAGAAGCCCTCATGCCCACACTGTGGATCAGAGACCCAGGCCGGATGGAAAGCCTGCCCGAGTTGCGGAAATGCGATATAGGGGGAACTCTGACTGGTAATGCTTAGGCAGGGGGAGCAGGTAGTCTTCCAGGAAAATGTGAAAATGCTTGCTCACGGGCAAGTCGTTGCAGGTGGAAATCTTATACTCACCAATACTCGTCTTATTTATGAAAAGAAGGAATCTGGTGGATTATTAAGCAGTGGGAGAGTCTCTACTCATTTTGAATCTGTACTGACCAATATCCGTAATGTCGCAGTGAGTAAGCCTCTGATCCAATTGTTTTCGAATAATGTGCTTAGGATAGAAACAAATGATAATCGTTCTATAGAATTTTCAGTAAG
>JAGLQE010000154.1 GCA_023137005.1 Thermoplasmata archaeon | reverse complement strand
CAGAACCTGGGTCTCATAATATTCTCCATCACAACGGTCTCGATATCCATGATATTCGGGGTCGGTTATCTTCTGATCAATCTTACCAGGCCGGTCAGGAGGGGTAACTGCGACATTCCGAACACGGCCCTGATATTCGTTAAAGGAGCAATGGTGATATATTTCATCTCCCTCCTCGGGACATTCGATCTACTTCCCTTGGAGATCACCGGGCTCCTTATGACCGGGGTGGCTTTCGCCCTGGCCCTGTTCGGAACACTTAGCTACATACTGGAGGTTTTTGAGAGAGTCACTCCAGTCAAGAAGACAATAAGAAGGCAAGCGTCAAGACCCACCAAGAGAACAGTGAAACCCCTCTCCCGGCCATATCTGAGAACCTCTGGCACGGATGCCAAAGGTTCTCCACCCCGGATGCCTCGTAGGGGTCAGGTTCCCCGGACAAGATAGAACTGGCCATGGCTGAGCATTGAGTTTCATAGTCTCAAATAAGGTATGTCTGTGAGGCCTAAATGATGATAAGTTCCTTGCTGGCAGTGGTCAGGATCTCTACTCCATCCTTCTTGACCAGCACATCATCCTCTATTCTCACTCCTCCGAATCCGGGAATGTAAATGCCAGGTTCCACGGTGAAGAGCATTCCTTCCCTGAGGGTGATGTCAACCGCGGGTGACAGACCCGAGCCATCATGAACACTGAGCCCGATACTGTGCCCCAGGCCATGAGTGAACCTGCCCTTGAACTCCGTGGCATTGATGATCTCCGAGGCCACATTGTGCACGTCCGCTCCCTTCACCCCATCCTTGATCATATCCAGTGAAGATAACTGAGCGTCCAATACTGTTTCATAGATCTTTTTCTGTTCTGCATTGGGCTGGCCCATGAAATATGTCCTGGTTATATCCGAAACATAGCGATTGTAAAGGGCTCCGAAGTCCATTAGAACGAACTCACCTTCTTTCAGAACACGATCGCCAGCCCGGTAATGGGGTTCTGCCGAGTTCTCCTGGAAGGCCACGATACTATCGAAGGATGGGCCATTGGCCCCCTTCTTCTGCATGATATAGACCAGTTCAGCCGCGATATCGCTCTCCTTGATACCTGGTTTGATGAATGTGATGATCTCCTCTGCTGCCTGGCTGGCTATGGTGCAGGCAACCCTGGTAGTTTCTATTTCTTTCTCGTCCTTGACAACACGTGCATCCCTCACTGCCTTGGATATATCGATGAACTCCACATGGGGTGCCAGTTCTTTCAAAAGCATATACTGGCTGTGGACCAATTCCTTGGCATTTATGCCTATGGTCTTCACACCTTCGAGGCAGCCATTGATATACTCTTTCCTCTCGTCCTGGGTCTTGAAGATATGCACCGGGAAGTCGCCCTTCCTCGCACTCTCTTCCTCGAGAATGGATGTGACCATCTCCACCCTTCCATCAGGATGGCAGAATACATAGGAGCCTTCGAACACTCCTGAATTTCCCAGTCCCGTTGCATAGAAAAAGGTCTTGTCCAGCATTGGATCTGTGGCATTGGCAAATACCATGATATCTGGTTTTTCATGTTCCGTCATCTCGAAGAGTCTCTTTACCCGGGATTCCATATTATCAACTCGCTCAGGAATCATGATACCAGTTTTAAATGTTCGCTTTAACAAATTCTTTCCCGCACAAACTGTATGAGGACGAGATGTTATATATTGGCGTTACATATGATATTTTGATAAAAGCATGGCTTATGATGAGAGTGATTATGACAATAGGGGGCATACATTATTAAACATCTGGCAATGAAATATTGGATACTTATCTTATCAATTTTCATTATTATCAATGGAACTATTAATGTTAAAGCAGATATTGCTCCGATGGAAATTGTAGGTGGGGGTTCAAATGGTTTTTTATGCGAACAGCCAGATATCCAAATGGATTCATTTTTTGTAAATGTTACAGTTGATTTGCCAGATGTTATAGAAGTTTACACATACTTTTTATTCAATCCAACTAACAAAACTATTAACCAGGAGGTAATAATTCCATTATGTTTTGATGAATACACCTTTGATTATTATACAATTGAACAAGCTAGCTTATTTGTGGATGGAGTTAAAATTGAATATTCAAATGGCAGTGTTGAATTGGATGAAATTGATATGGTCATTGATCTGCCAGAGATCTCTGGCATAACTGCGACAATAGATTTACTTCCAAATAAAACCACTAATGTTACACTTCAATTACATAGAGAATTTGATGATTATACAGAATCATTTCTTTATGTTTACAGTGCAAAGACAGCTAGATATTGGAATGGAACAATCAATCATGGACATTTCTTCTTCGAATACCTAAGCCAGTATGAGAATATCACTTATGAAGGGCCAAATGGGACTGTAAATGGAAATGAGATATCATCTATTATGAAAAATTGGGATGGGGATGCAAATTACCGAGTTATTGTTGATACTGGCATTCGATATCAAAGGTCAAATATATTTTTCTATGTTCAATTCATTATAATTTTAACTGTTGCAGTATGTGTCTCTTATATATTGGTGAAAGCGAAAAAGAAGTAGTTTTTTAAAATATATGCTACTATCTCGCTTCACCATCTGAAACTCTTCCCCCACACAAACTTATTATTCACCCTCCCAATCTCGTCTCATAGGTGATTGAATACGAGAACAAAGTGATTGTATTCAAAAGCTCGAACGAAGTGAGAGATTCAATATGTCAAAGATCCTGATGTCACACGGAGCTGGTGGAGATAAGATGCGCCAGATGCTGGAAAATTTTATCCTTCCCAAGCTGAAGTCAGATATCGGGGATGTTCCGCTATCCGCGCTGGATGATTCTGGAATTATCGATGATATTGTTTTCACAATAGACGGCCACACAGTCACTCCTCTCTTCTTTCCGGGTGGAGATATTGGCTCACTGGCTGTTGCCGGGACCATCAATGATATTGCGGTCATGGGTGCTCGACCAGTTGCACTGGCCCTCAGCCTGGTCATAGAGGAAGGATTGGAAGAAGAAGTTCTTGAGAGGGTGATGGATTCCATTTCCCAGGCCAGCCAAAAGGCCGGGGTTCCGATCATGGCCGGAGATACCAAGGTCGTGGAGAAGGGAGCTGCTGACAAGATCATCGTCACCACAGCTGGCATCGGAGTACGTTCTGATCTCCTGGATACCAATATCAAGATCCTCAAGGAAATTTGCCACACTCACATTCGCTGGCTGAGGGATTCCAATGTCCAGGCTGGTGATAAGATCATCGTATCCGGCAATGTCGGGGATCATGGCATTGCTGTTCTCTCATGCAGGGAGGGCTATGGGTTCGAGTCCGACATTCAAAGTGATGTATGCGCCCTCAATCACATGATAGAGAAGGCACTGGCTGTGGGCGGTATTGTGGCAATGAAAGACCCGACACGCGGAGGTCTGGCCAATACTCTCAATGAGTTCGCGGAGAAGTCCGGAGTGGGCATAGAGATCGATGAGGCCCTTATACCACTGGATCCCGGGGTCAAGACCGCGTCAGGATTACTGGGCATAGACCCGCTGGAGATCGGGAATGAGGGAAAGGCGGTCATTGCGGTTGCCCCGGAAAAAGCAGATGAGGTACTCGCTTGCCTTCGAGCCACCGAGGAAGGAAAGAATGCCAGCATCATTGGCCAAGCGACAGCCGATATCAAGGGAGTTGTCATGACCACGGCCATTGGTGGAAGAAGAGTTGTTGAGCCGCCAGTTGGAGACCCTGTGCCGAGAATATGTTGACTAAACGTCAATACCTAGGATGACCCTTGAGCGAACGAGCAGGTGAGGGTGAGTTTTCTTTTTTAGATGCGCGATTTTGCGCATTTATTTTCCAAACTTGTTTGGCCGGGATTGGAAACCTTGTTCTTTTG
>JAGLQE010000153.1 GCA_023137005.1 Thermoplasmata archaeon | reverse complement strand
CTTGGCAGTGTGGCAGAGAAGGTCACCAGGCATTCGGATAGGCCGGTACTGATAGTTAGGTGAATGGCTGGTTAGCCTGTGCTTATTAACAGATAAATGAATTATAGAAATGAATAAATGAAGTCGGGCGTCTCAGCCCGAACTTCATTCACAATGTTGCTTCGAAGTCATCCACTGTAAGCAGATAATCCTCATCAGTCGTGATCTTACCCTTCCTTTTCAGGAATTCCCTGGTCAGAAGCCAGTATACGAGAGCCAGTGATCTGCGACCCTTATTATTGGAAGGTATCACGAGATCCATGTTCCTGGTCTCATTGTTCGCATCACATAATCCGACGATCGGAATGCCTATCTTCATGGCCTCCCTGATGGCCTGCTGGTCTGCTGCTGGGTCTGTTACGAAAATGGCCTTTGGCTCGGCATAGTTGGGCAAGTTGTAGTTCGTGAGTGAGCCTGGGATGAAACGACCCGCGATGGCCTTTATTCCCGTGGTCTTTGCGAAGAGCTTGGCTGGTTTCTTACCGTACTGCCTTGCAGAAACAACAAGAATGTCCTTTGGTTCATATTGGGACAGCAAATTGGCGGCGAGTCTGATCCTCTCATCGGTCTTCTTGACATCGAGAACATACAATCCGTCGCTCCTAACCTTGAACAGGAATTGCTTCATGTCCGCACTCTTCTGCTGTGTTCCTATGTGAACTCCCGAGGTCAGGTATGCTTCCTCCGGTATCAGCAATGTCTTCTTCTCTTCTTGCACTGGCTCCTCTATTATGTCTGTCATTCTAGGCCTCCAAATCTTCGGCTATCCTAATAAGCTCATTGAGTTTCGCTATCCTCTCTCCACCAACGGCTCCAGTCTTGATAGCGTATGAGCCA
Source organism: Thermoplasmata archaeon (assembly GCA_023137005.1). Classification (GTDB taxonomy): domain Archaea; phylum Thermoplasmatota; class Thermoplasmata; order SG8-5; family JAGLSY01; genus JAGLSY01. The sequence goes on along the minus strand of JAGLQE010000153.1, from coordinate 938 downwards.
AAGGCAACACCCAGGTGGGCGATGGTCTCGTCGATGGTCTCACCGCTTCTGTGGGAGATGATGGTCTTATAACCATTTTCCTTGGCGGTATTGACTGTCTGGACCGTGTCTGTCAGGGTTCCAACCTGATTGGGCTTGATGAGGATGGCATTGCTGCTTCCCATGTCAATCCCCTTTTGCAATCTCTCTCTATTGGTGACATAGAGGTCGTCCCCCACGATGATGCACTTGTGGCCCACAGCTTGTGTCAGCTTGGCATAGGCCTCGAAGTCATTCTCGTCAAGGGGGTCTTCAACCATATGAAGGTCGAAATCCTCTATCAATTTGATAATGTAATCCACCTGTTGGTCGGTGGTGAGTGTCTTGTCCTTGTAAACGTACTGGCCATTCTCGTACAGCTCGGACGCGGCCACGTCAAGGGATGGGTCTATATCAATGCCCAGTTCTGAACCGACCTCATCGCATGTTCCCCTCAGTATCTCCAAAGCTTCTTCATTTGTCAGCTTGGCCACCCATGCTCCCTCGTCGCCCTTTCCTATGGCGGTATCTGGAAGCTTGGCCTTCAGCTTTTTCCCCACTATCTTGTGGGCATAGGCATTGGCGAACACGCTCTTGCTTATGGAATCTGATCTGGACACAACAAGGAATTCCTGTATGTCGGTCCCGCCTATCGCATGCCTTCCCCCGCCGATGAGGTTTCCCTGTGGGTTGGGGATGGAGCTTACAAAAGCCCCTCCAATGTACTGGTAAAGTGGAATTCCGAGGATGGAAGCAGATGTCTTTGCAATTGCCAGTGATACTGCCACTGACACGTTCCCGCCTATCCTGGCGAAGTCCGGTGTTCCATCTATCTGATGAAGCATCGAGTCAATGTGCTCCTGTTCGAATGTATCCATACCGATCAATTCGGTCTCGATATCATCGTGGAATAAGGATAT
>JAGLQE010000152.1 GCA_023137005.1 Thermoplasmata archaeon | reverse complement strand
CGAGAGACGCAGAGGCGGGGTACTGTTATTGATGTGTTTCTGGCTGCGCGTTGTGTTTTCAATTGTACGCGGACAGAAAATCTAATACGATAATTAGCAAACTATATTGAAGTATTTGATTCAGCGAGTGACAATACAGAGTGCTAAACTGCGAACCTCGTCCAACGGGCGGGGGTGTCTTCATCCTTTGCCCATAGTCCCCATCCACCCTCCCCTTCCACAAAACCCCGTACCAATCTTCTTATATACTATACAAAATCGTGTACCAATCTCCTTTTATACCCTCCACTGGCATATTTTTTCCTGGTGATGATGTGGAAAAGACAAAGAAAGAGAGGAATAAAGAACTGATCGAGCGCATCAGACGACGATTCAGCGCTCGTTTCTTTGGCCACATATTCTGAGGAGTGTTGAATTAATGAAAAAAGACATAACAAGAATAATGGTGGCCCTGGGCGTGACAGGCGGATTGGCGATAGCAGTGTTCTTCCTGCCCATATACCCCTGCGGTTATTTTGACGGAAGTTCCTATGCTGGCTATGGATATCATTCCCTGGCGGACATAGCTTCTGAGGGTTTGGAATGGGATGCGGATATTGTCCCGAACATGTCGGAGAAATACCTGGGGGACGGCCCATACGTGGTCCAGCCGCAGGCATGGATAATGGTGCTCTATGCCCCGATAATACTGGCACTGGCCTTCTTCGGGGTTGAATTGTCAAAGAGGGATCTCCTGAAACTGGCCGCTTAGATCTCAGAAATTAGACCGACAATCCAAAAATCTTATGAAGAAGTATCAGATATCCCCAAACCTTAGCATTAACACGGTTAATGAAATAATAGGGGAATGATACCATGAAAAACTTCACGGACCATGCGAACAGATTGACTGGCCAGGCAGCTTTCAATGTCCTTGCGAGGGCGCAGGAATTGGAAAGACAAGGAGAGGATATCCTCCATTTCGAGATCGGTGAGCCGGATTTCGATACACCGGCACATATAAGCCAGGCGGCCAAGGACGCTATTGATGACGGTTTCACGCATTATGTGAATTCCGCGGGAATAATCGAGCTGCGAGAGGCTATATGCGATGAGTTCGAGAGGACCAAGGGATACAGACCGGATGAGGATCAGGTCGTCGTGACAAGCGGGGCGAACCCCATCATCTACTATGCCATGGCCACACTGGTCGGGACTGGTGGAAAGATGATCGTCCAGGACCCTGGATTTTTATCGTATTACTCGGCGATCAAGTACTTCAATATCGATGCACAAAGGGTTCAATTACATGAGGAAAATGAGTTCAGGATGAATCCCGATGACATCCGGGCCCAGATAACTCCAGACACCCGCCTTATACTCATGAACTCGCCATCCAATCCCACAGGGGGTGTCATGACCAAGTCCGAGATAGAGGAAGTGGCCGACATCGCGGAGGAGCATGATATTTATCTTCTATCTGATGAGATATACGGCAAGATGTTGTATGGTAAGGAGCATTATAGCCCATCGGTTCGGGATGGGTGTAATGAGCGGACCATAGTGCTGGATGGATTTTCAAAGGCCTATGCGATGACCGGCTGGAGGCTGGGATTCTGCGTGGCTCCAAAGGACGTCGCCAGGAAGATCGGGCTTCTTCACCAGACCCTGGATTCGTGTACAAATGGCTTTGTTCAGAAGGGCGGAGTAGCGGCTTTGAACGGTCCCCAGGACAGCATCGGCAAGATGATGGGCGAGTTCACCAAGCGCAGGGATGCGATAGTATCTGGCTTGAACAATGTTAGCAAGTTGACCTGTGTAAACCCTCATGGAGCTTTTTACGCCTTCCCCAATATCACTGGAACTGGCATGACGAGCGATGAGTTCGCGGACTATGCCCTGGACGAGCTGGGCATCGCATTGCTATCAGGAACAGCCTTCGGTCCGGGTGGAGAGGGATATGTCAGGCTATCCTATGCTAAATCACTGGATACGATAAACAAGGCTATCGAGAGATTGAAACAGGCTCTTGACTGAGCATTGTTAATTGCAGATCTCAATTAGTTCCGATCAGTACCCTGGCCAATAGCCAGGCCGGAGATAGGGCATCACTTCTTGGCTTTCTTCTTGCCAGCCTTTGCCTTTCCCTTGGTCGCTGTCTTGGCCTTTGGTTTTCTTCTGGGCTTCTTCTTGGAATTTGATCTGGCATGTTTGCCCGCGGCCATGACCAATCCCAGATGTGTGGGGGATGGTTTGCTAGGCCTTGATTTGAATTCCGGGTGGAACTGG
>JAGLQE010000151.1 GCA_023137005.1 Thermoplasmata archaeon | reverse complement strand
TACAGTCCCTGATACTTCATCCTGAATGATCGTTCAACACCGCTGAGTGCATGGCTGGTGGTCAGGACCTTGACCCCTTTGGCCTCTAAATTCTCTCGCATCTCATCGGTCATCTCCATTTTCCATGGTATCTTGAGGCCAGCATGATGGGTGACCGCGATCATCTTGATATCCTTGAAATACTTGAGCGCGGTGATCACCGTGTCTCCAGTATTCGTGGCAATGATGACCTCCTTCAACCCCAATTCTCGAGCTCTATCTGCCGCCAATCTCACGCATTCCTCCGTGTTCTCCTTTCCAGGTTTATCAAATGTCTTCATATCGATGTCCACCTTCTATAACGGGGGTAAGGCGATCATCACAAAAAGATATATCCCATAATCCAATGAACTGCCGATGTCAGCGCATGGAGGCCGAAAGGCCATAATAGCAGCCTTCTTCGCCAACCTGGGGATAATGATAGCCAAGATCATAGGATTCATTTTCACGGGGGCAGCGTCAATGCTGGCAGAGGCCGTTCACTCCTTCGCGGATACCTCCAATCAAGCCCTGCTATTAATGGGTGGAAAACTGGCAGAGAAAAAAGCCACCTCGGAGCATCCCTTTGGCTATGGCCGGGAGAGGTATTTCTGGTCCTTCATCGTGGCCATGATAATCTTCACACTGGGCTCATTGTTCGCCATCTATGAGGGATGGAATAAGCTGGCGCATGATAGTGGTCACGGTCTGGATAGACCTGAGTGGGCCATTGGAATTCTACTAGTGGCCATAGTTCTGGAATCCTTTTCCTTCAGGACAGCGATCATAGAGTCCCGTCCATTGAAAGGTGACATGACCTGGTGGGAGTTCATAAAACATAGCAAGGTTCCCGAACTGCCAGTGGTCCTGCTGGAAGACCTTGGCGCGCTTGTGGGGATGATAATCGCTCTCATTGGAATTGGCCTGGCCATGGTGACCGGGGATGCAAAGTACGATGCCATGGGCAGCCTGGCCATCGGCATATTACTAGGAATTATCGCAATAGTCCTCGCTATCGAGATGCGCTCACTCCTCCTTGGTGAAAGTGCCACCACAGACATGATAGAGACCATCACCTGCACCGTTAAGGAGCAAGATGGTGTGGAACATCTGATTAACCTCAAAACTCAGCATATCGGCCCGGAAGAGCTATTAGTGGCCATCAAAGTTGAATTCGATAACTCTCTCACATCGGATGACATTGCCAAAAGGATCGATATAATGGAGGTATGTATTCGGGAAAAGGTTCCGATAGCCAAGAGGATATTTGTGGAGCCAGGTGTTTTCGATAAAGAGAGAAAATAGAATATGTTAGATAAGTCCAGATAGTGTAGTAATTATTCTGCTTTAAATCTCTTCAGTCTAAAAACATTCTCTCTTTCCAATTCTTCCAGCCGCATCATGATCATGTTTTCCGCGGTTTTCAGCTCTGGAATAACCTTGAATTCAAGGGCATTCACCCTTCTCTTGGTGCCCTGGATCTCCTCCAGAAGCTTCTTCAGGGTGGTCTCTATCTCCGCGGCTCTAACTATTTCTTCGACCAGTTCCTCATAGGCCTCGGCAGCCTCGTCTATCCTGGTGGAAGTGCCTATAAGGCCATAACCGCGCTCGTCAATTCTCTTTCTGACCTTCTCGCCCTGGATCTTGGGAACGACCACGCCCATTATGTTCTTGGTGTACAGGGATATGGTCGGGATCTCGGCAGCCGCGAAGGCCGCTGACCTGACTCCGATCTCTCCCTCCACGGCCTGGGCAATGGCCAGCTTCTGCTCGGCATTGGTGCACTTGGTCATGATACTGCCACGCACCTTCTTTGCCTCCTCCAGTATATCGAAGAATTCCAGAATTAAACCATCTCTTTTCTTTTTGAGAAGGTCGTAACCTTTCTCAGAGAATTTGATGCGCTTCTTCACATCGAGCAGTTCGCTCCTAGTTGGTTTGAATTCCCTTGCGGCCATATTTAACCTCTCCATTTCATTTCGAGCTTTTGTTTGCAATCACTTCGTTCTCGC
>JAGLQE010000150.1 GCA_023137005.1 Thermoplasmata archaeon | reverse complement strand
GCTCTTGAGGGATACCTTGACCAGGCAACCACATCTTCCGGCACAGTGCCAATGGCATTGGTATCCGGTCAGGATATCGGTTGGGACATGGGACCTCAGGGAACTGAACCAGATACCGTATGGCTAGCAGATTACCTTGCAGCTATTTATCTCCAGGATGACGCAGATGGCGGCGGTGGAGACGAAGGCGGCGGAAACGGTGCTAACAAGGGGATCGATCCATTCGAGGTTGACAATGTCGGTCACCCATTGAACGATATCTACAACTTCGACAACATGCCTCTTGAGCAGGATGTTTATGGTGCTGGCAGATTCTGGCCAGATGGTCTTGAGTTGACAACCAACATAAACGGAGACATGGGAATTGAGGTCTGGGATTATGTTCTGAGCAAGGATAATACACCAGATGATGTTGGTGGAATTGCCCAGGAGTCTGGCGGAGCAGCTGGAACTGCAAGGATAATGTACGAGGGATTCTCCCACGACATGCTTGACAGTACAGGCTCTGGCGGAAACTGGGATCCAGCAGGAGTACCACCAATAATCGACCCACTGAGGGCCGGTCTTTTGGATGAGACAGTTCAGTGGCTCCTTGGTGGAAACCACCCGACCATAGACCTTTTGGGTCCAGTTGGCGATGAATACATCACTGCAGCAGCCTCCTGGCCAATAACTTGGAGTGTGGCCGGTGCACAGTCGGTTGACGTATACTACAGTCCAAACAGTGGACAGGAATACATCAAGATCAACCCTGCACCACTGCCAGGTGGTCAGACCTTCCTTCTATGGGATATATCTACCCTAGAGGATGCTGACACCTACAGGATCAAGGTAGTTGCTCTCGGTAGTGCAACATACTCTACACTGAGCGATTACAGTGAGTCCACGGACTTCGAGATCGACCACGATATAGACACCATACCACCGATAACCATACCTGGGTCTGTAGGCACAAACCTGAACCCGATCACCCCTGGTCAACCAGTTGTTCTGACAGCGACCATCGATGATTCCACAACTGGAATGTCCAATATTCAGGCAGCTGAGTGGCGTGTTGAGTTCGGACAGGACACAACTCCAAACTGGGGCGACACAGCAAATAACTTTGTAATGACAGCCGCTGACGGTACCTTCAACGAGATGATCGAGGGAGTTACAGCAGACATAGACGGAGCCGAGACATTGTTATGGCCCACTGGTGCATGGCATGAACTATGGGTACGTGGACAGGACAGCGCAGGCAACTGGGCAGGGTCCTATGAAACAGACATCTTTGTTTCAGGCGCAGCCGCAGCACCCGAGCAGTACAGTACATCTGTGGTAGAGGGATGGCAATTCATCTCCTTCCCATTGGATGTAAGTGGAACTGTCGATGAGATCCTGAATGACGGTACCTTTGGTGACGGAAATACTGACTGGTCAATGGCCATGTGGTATGACACTGGAGCTACAGGCAATCACTGGAAATCCTATAACAAGGCTTATGTCGCATTGGGTGGAACAGCAGATCTGCTGAACCTGGACAATGTCATGGGCGTATGGGTTTACATCACAGCTAGTACTGGCGATGGAGAGCTCACCCTTGGTAAGGAAGGCTACTTCCCAACCACCACCGATATAGACTTGGTGGCAGGTTGGAACCTTGTAGGATTCCCGTCCCAGGACGCTGGCTTCAAGCTGTCTGATCTGACAGCATTGTCCGCAAATGTCCTGAATGTCGAGCGCTACAACGTCGCTGGCGCATACCTCCTAGAGGATATGGCAGCAAACGATGTATTCGCTGGTGGCCAGGCATACTGGATCTACTGTGACGGAGCCTATACTTGGACAGTGTCCTACTAAGTGGGTTGAACCAAGTAAGTAATGGGGAAGGTCGCGAGGCCTTCCCCAACTTTTACCTTTTATTATATTTTTTATATGTTAGTGTGAACTTTCACAGAGAATACAGTTTGTTAAGCAGGGTGTGTATGTGTTAGGGATAATGTCTCAAAGGTTGAGGACACCCCCGTCCTTTTAACAGAGGGGATACCCCACCCTTTGGGTTGGGGAGCCCTCATTTGCTACAGATAACAAACAATTCGTCTTGATCATCCATGCTCTTTCGAGTTTTTAATTTTTTATCAATTATTCGAAAGCCTGCTTGTTGGATCTCATCTAAAATATCATCCACCGATCCTATGTATCTTGTTGCAAACCCATTATGTTCGATGCATCTTGTTCCTTCATTGAAGTGTTCTTTGATATTCTCATCTGTTATCTCGCCACACATGGTAGCAATTATCATGATACCCGATGGTCTTAGGACTCGCATTGCGGATGATAGAAAAATCTTCCTATCATCCGCAATGATACAATGAAAACAATGACCATCTAGGATGATTTCAAAAAAATCATCCGGGTATCTGCTAAGATCAAGTACATTTCCTGTTTGAAGATCTGCATTAATATTATTCTTATCTGCATTTTCCTTAGCCCAAGCAATTGCGGTTGGTGAAATGTCAATTCCAAACAGTTTGTAGTTCGAAAAATTTAAGATAAGGTCGCCAGTACCGCATCCGAGTTCTAACATATTGCCGAATCTAGGAATATATTCTGCTTGCATCAACTCCATTAATGAATTTACATTGTCTGCTACGCACTCTTCATCGTCCCATCCGGTCTTTCCACTCTTCTTCAGGCGGACATATACTTTTTCATGACGCGAATAATCTGTTTTCATCCATTCTGTGACATGAATATACAATATAAAAATAATTCGTGCGCCCGTTTCTATATAATATACTATACAGTTAATTATACAATGATGATATTCTAAAATAGTGAGGTGCTGTAGAGTTCTATATCCTCAACTTCATTCTCTTCTTGGGCTCTGCCTTCTTCTCCTCTGGTTTTTCTTCAGGTTTTGCAGGAGGTGTAGCAGGTGCCGCGGCCGGTGGTGTGGGCTCGGGCTTTGGTTCGGGTGCCTTTTCCTCAGGTTTTTCCGGGGTGGGCTCTGCTTTTTCCACTGTCGGTGCAGTTGTCGGTATTGATGCCGCAGGTTTTGTGTCACCAAGATCGTCGAGTATGTCCTTCTCTGCATCCTCTTCAAGTTTTTCAGCAAAGCTATTGCCGCAGTTGGCGCATTTTCCAAATCTTGTAGCGCACATGCCGTGGTATTCCTTACCGCAACTGCATTTGATGATCTCCAAACCCTTTTTCACGGTTCCCATGCATATATTACATTTGAGATCGTCGGGAGCCTTTAGCCTTTCAAAGGAGGGGCCGATCTTCTCCTTCTCTTTCACCTCTACTTGTATCTCTTCTACCACGACGATACTGGTGGTCATCTTGTCGACGAACTTCTTATTGTCAAGTAATCTGTGAGATGAAAGTTCAAGGATGACAGGTTGGCTTCCCACTGTCTCGGAGAACCTTATCTTGATCGGAATACTGATCTGATTGCCGCCACCCATGAGTTTGTCTATCTTCATTTCTCCGTAGACCTCTATGTCTCCCAACATCTTGATGCTGATGTCGGTACCAAGGGTCTTGCCGGTATTGGTTATGGTAAGCTCTGTGTCAACCCAATGACCTTTCGTGACCCTGTCGTCCACGATCTTGGCGATGAGCTTTGGTCTGAACTCATCTATTGTCTTCTGAGCGATGATGATGCTATCATTAACGAGCTTGACGGCCTGCTTATGATCATCTGCCTTGATGTCACGGGCCTGCTTGAATAGTTCTTCAGCCTCTTTGACATTGATGCCGAACTTCTTGACCATGGAGATGAGGGAATTGGCCTTGTAGGTTAATTCTATGAACTCCTTCTCCACACCTTTCTGGAGGTCGGAGATCTTACTCACACTCTCCTTGGCCTGTTCCATGGCCTTCTTGTGCTTTCCGATTGAAAGTGATGCCTTTGATTCCTCCAGAAGCTTAAGGGTCTCGGTTATATCGACCCCTATGTCCCTTGCATGCTTGGCCGATGTTTCAGAATTGTCGATGAAGTTCATAACATGCTTATTGAGTCGATTCTTTGCATCGGATGATACCAGGGTGATCTTCTCATTGGATATATTGAACTTACCAGTCTCCATGAAGGTCTTTGCCTCGGATATGACCGAGCCTAGCCCGCCCATATCTAGTCCGAAGCCCGTTCCGGTATCTATCAACTTGTAAGTGTCATTTATCTTATTGGTCAACTTGGAGTAAGTAAGTCTGCGAGCCTCCACCAGGCCCTCCTTGACTATTTCGCTCGCGGTCTTGTAATCATGGCCGGTCATTGCTTCCTGAGCATCCGCCTGCAACTTCTTTGCCAGGGATATCTCGACACCGATCTCTACAGCCACCTTGATCTGAGTGTTCAGATTATCCATCTGCTCATCGGCCAAGGTGAACTCTTCTCTTACCTTGTAAAGTTCGTCACCGCTCTGGATCGCCTGTTCCAATGCTTTGACATAATCCCCGTTCTTGATATCCTTCTGGGCACTTTCCAGGAGGTTTTTGGCCTGCCTCGAGAATATGCCCTGTTTGTTGGCCTCTTCCAGTTTTGTCTCGGCCGTCCCGATGGCCTTTGCCGCCATGTCCTGCTGTAGCCCTACCTTCTCTAATTCTCCTTCAGAGCGCATGGCTAATTCCAGTGCTGCCTTGTATTCCTTGTTCTCAAAGGCTGTCTTTGCCTGATCCAGCAATTTCTCGGCCGCGACCACCGATACTCCATCGGCCTTTGCTTTTTCAGCTGCACCACGGAAGTTGGATATTGTTTCGGAAACATATTCCTCAATGGTGGTCTTTGTTTCCTTGATACCTTCCTCTGAAAGGTTTATGACATCCTCGTAATTGTGATTTCCCAATTCTTTCATGGCCTTATTGAGAATTGCCTTGATACCATCTATGTTCGCATATATGTTCTCGGCCTCGCTGACCTTGTCCTGCAGCTCCTTCAATCTGAGGGCCGCATTCTGACTCAGGTCCTTTAGCTTGATAACATCCTCCTTGGCTTTCTGTGCCAGGTCAATGGATGCCTTGAATTCCGATTCTGTCAGCTGGGTCTTTGCCATGTCCAGTTTGGATTTTGGTTCTGTCACGTCGATACCTATCTCTTTTGCATCGATTATGGATGATTCCGCCTCAGAAATGAGATTTGTAATGGTATTGTTTAGAAGGTCGAGGGCATTATTGTCTGCCTTATCTGATAGTTCAACGGATGCTTTGACATCCTTGCTCTTCAGGGCAGTCTTCGCTTCCTCAATGAGCTTGCTGAGATCTTCCACATCCACTTCCAGTGTCTTCAGGTGCTCCAGGTAGCCATTTGCATTGGCCAGATTATTGGCCGAGGTGTATAGGGAGACGATCATATCTGCCTCTGCCTTGACCATATCTGATAGTTCAATGACCTTGTCGTAATCCGTCTTCTCGAAGGAACTCCTGGCCTTCAGCAGGTTTTCCATGACCGATGTCACATCTGCATCATTCTTTTTCGCCTCTGCGACCATTGCCGCGGCCTGGGTCATAGATTCATAGGCTGCCTGATGTTTCTCAATTATATTGTGAGCATTGAGCAGGGTCTTCTTGCTCTCCTGGAATGTTGTTTTGAAATCTCCCTTCTCGAATCCTGATTTTGCACGTTTCAAAGCATCCCGCATCTCGCCAATATCTATACCCAACTTCTTTGCCTCTATGACCTCTATCTTGGCATTTCCGAATTCTCTCTCTGCGGTGGCCTTCTGTATATTTATGGTGTTCTTGTATACGCCATCAGCTATTTCGAGTGCGGTCTGGAAGTCTCGATTCGTCATGCCGTCATGTGCCATTTTGATATCCTTATCAATACTGGTCAGGTCACACTCCATGTCCTTGGCTATACGAAGGGCATGCTCCATCTTGGTAATGGATTCTCTTGATTTGGCAGATTGGGCTGTTTCCATCATGCTCAGGGCCTTGTCCGCCTGTCGGAATGCCTCATCAAAGGTGTTCTTTTCGAAGTCTGTCTTTGCACCCTGTATGAGTTTCTCTATGGCATCCTCATCAACATCTTCCACTTCCATCAGTGCCAGATCTGCGGATGCTATGGTATTTGAAACATGGATCTTGATGATATCTTCTGCCCTGCTCACGGCTCTTTCAGCATCCTTCAAGGCTATCTTGTATTCTCCTTCCTTCACGGCCTTGATCGCATTGTGCATGAAATCATTGGGCTCGTCAAGTATGGCTCCCAAACTGTCGCCAGCAGATATCACCAGCTCGGCAGTCTCTATCATGTCTGTGATGAATGAATAAAGTGTACTGTCCAGGATCTTTGCTGAGCCATCCTGGTATTTCTTTGCGTCTGCCAGATTATTGTTCTCAAAGGCGGTCTTGGCCTTGCTGAACATACTCTCTGCCTCGGTAATGTCCACACCGATCTCTTTTGCCTCCTCCAACCCCTTCTCATATTCTTCGAACTTGTCTCCAGCCTGGTCGAATAGGGCGATTATCTCCTCAACTACCTTATCTCCCTGATTGGCCATCTGCAGGGATTCAAGGAAATCCTCTTCCTTCAAGGCGTCTCTGGCTTTGTTCATGAAATCCATTGCTTCGTCCAGGTCTGCCCCGTACTTCTTGGCCTTCATGAACTTAGATCTGGATTGGGACATGGTCTTCAAGACCTTTTGGAATTGACAATTCTGGATCTCTTCGCCACTGTCCTTCAGAGCATTGAGGGCCTCTCCGTAATTACTGTTCTTCAGGGCATTCCTGGCACGGTTGAGTATCTCATTTGATTTCTCGGTATTTGCCTTTATGGTCTCGGCCTTTTCTATGTCGGCCATATGCTCTTCGATATTGGAAGATATGGATATGCTCAATGTCTTTTCTGCCTCGGACTTGCAAAGACGTGATGTGCTGAGGGCCTTCTCCAGCTCATTTTCTCCTTGCTCAGTTTCTATCTTGGCCAGGAGCTCTTCCACCTTGGAGACATCGGCCTCCAGTTCTTTGGCACTTATCAGGAAGCCCCGTGCTTCATCGCTCAGCTCATCTATCTGGGCCTGGATGCCAGTATTGAGGCCCGATATACATTGTTTGATATTGTCCATGGCCCCCGCATAATCCTGAGAACCCATGTACTCCCTTGCATTCTCCAGTAAGGATTCGGAGGAAGAGATATCTTCACCACTGTTCCTTGCCAGGACTATCATCGATTGGGCGGACGAAAATTCATCTGACAGGTGCTCGAGCACCACCTTCTCCAGCCCTTCCCAGCATTGTTTTGATAGGGATATGGCCTTATCATAATCGTGGTCCTTGAGGACCTCATGTGCCTCCTCCAACAGAGCTTCGGATACGGGCTTGGATTTGCCGATACCCTTGACCATGTTCAGTAGTGTGTCTGTGGAACTTATTATCTCCATTGCATGTTCTGTGTATCTTTCATTGGTGAGCTCATTGGAGCGAGTAGCCAGGCTAAGTGCGTTCTTGTATTCCTTATCATCGAAGGCCGCGACAGCTTGCTGATATAATTCAACTGCATCATCCAGCTTTATATCGATCGACTTAGCTTTCTCTAAGGCTTTCTCTGAACTCAGTAGTTCTTCTTCAGCAAATATGCGATTCTTGGACGCTTCCTTTGCCTTCTCTTCGAGCTGCTTGGTGAGCTGCATCGCTTTCAGATAGCTACTTGGCACCGTGTTCACTCCATCCTATGTTACGGGAAATATGCTCGCTGATCTATACATTTGCCCATTGTATAGCACCAGCTATTCCTTACTTATATCTTAGTGTAACATTATATTTATCTTATTAAATAGTATCGGTTAATATGTATTAACAGTTTCCCCAATTTAGCTTTGCTATTGTTTTCTATACAAAATATCTAATAATAAATAGCCAGCCTGATGTAATTAACATTTTCGTAAAAACACTGATGAAATGATAGTTAAATGTTAGTGAATTGCTATTAGGATAAAATCGAATAATGCGAGTAAAAAATACTTTATGCATCAGGTCAATACCTTTGCCGGAGTTCGGTGGATCAGATGCAGGAACCTGGAGCCCGAAAATATGATGTGGTCATTATTGGCGGAGGTCCCGCCGGGGCAAGAACGGCCTCTCTTATTTCCCGTGCTGGTTACAGAACTTTGCTTCTTGAAGAACATGAATGTTTTGGCTCCCCCATTCAATGTGCGGGCATCGTGAGTAATAGGCTTCATGATCTGGTGGATATCGACCTTCCTGTTCTGAACAGCATAAGGGGCGGTACCGTCATTCCCCCTAATGGCCAGGGTCTCGAGCTCATTGCCCCGGAGATCAAAGCAGTGGTCATTGACAGGGGTGATTTCGACAGACAGATGGGTGAACGAGCTATAGCCGATGGCTCAGAAGTGTTATTGAATGCCAGATGTATTGACATAAAGACCGTAGGTACCCTGGTCCATATCACTTATCGAAATAATATCGGTGGTGAGGAGCACACTGTTTCATCCAGCTTGGTGATAGGTGCTGACGGCCCTCGCTCATTGGTCCGTGAAAAAATGGGCATTGATCGACCAAAAGAATTCCTTTACGGAATGCAGGCTGAGGTCCCATCCGAATTGATATCAGACCTTCGAGATGATGAGGTGAGCGTCTACTTTGGAAAGGCTGTCGCCCCTGGCTTCTTCGCCTGGCTCATACCTGCTGGAGACTTCGTGAGGGTGGGCCTATGTACATCTGGAGGTGAGTTCCCCAAAAGGTATCTTCAGGGTTTCCTGGGGTCACTGGATATCTCAGATATCCGGGGTCTGGAATACATATCTGGGACCATTCCTCTTGGCCTTCTAGAAACAAGCCATGCTGATAATACAATGCTGGTAGGGGATGCTGCCTGCCAAGTAAAACCTCTGACCGGTGGGGGTCTTGTCTTTGGAATGATCTGTGCGAAGCATTGTGCGGACACGGCCATCGCCTCACTTGAAGAAAATGATCAAAGCAAGTCATTCCTGGGTCGGTATCACGAGCTCTGGACTGCCGAGATCGGCAGGGAGATAAGATCTGCCATACTTCTCAGAAAGATCTTCCTGAGCATGAGCGATAAGGATATGGATAGCCTGGTCAAGATACTTGGGGAGGAGGATCTGTCAGCCTTCCTTGTCTCGAGGGGGGATATGGACTTTCCTGCCGCGGCCTCCAAGGTGATGCTTCGCAAGTTTCCTAAACTGATAAAATTTGCCCCACATCTTCTGAAGGCTTTTCTTTAGCTTGACATTCTTGGTGTCGGATTCTATAATGTAGGATGATATGGCCAGGAAGCCAAAGAAAGCGGTTATGCCCACCAGGATCAGGAAGGGCCACCATGGAACTGACTTGAGCACTGCGAAGGAAGTTTCAGTGATAAGGCCGTCATATCCCATTGATCCAAGGAAAGTCTGATTGAATCTATCTCCTGTCGGCCCTGAATTGGTCAATGACTCCCAATCTTCATTTGAGAAATGACCCCGTGAGGCCAGTATATATGAATCATTTCCCACATCGAAGTGGAGCTTGAATCTCACAAAATACTCGCCCTGGGAAAAATACTCCCCCTGTGGGGTGCTTTTTGTCGTTATGATGTCCAGAGCAAGTGCCTCGCTTTCTCCCGGGCCAAGTGATGGGTAATGTATCTCTGTAACCAGGCTTTCGGTATTGGTGAAAATAGGTGGTGAATCGATGTCCGCAGTGTCTTGAAGTATGTCCGTGGCCATGTAGATGTATATTTCGATCTCCAGGGTTATGTTCTCCATGGTCACATTGGCACTTGATGGGGACTGTAAGGTGAAGGCCAGTCTGCCGTTCTCTCCTGGCTCGATCACCGGGGTGGAAATATCAATGAGCATCTGATTGGTATGCTCTGGGTCTGTTATGTCGCCAATGACTGTGGGCATTAACATTCCTACAAGAACCATGGTAATTAGCACTACACGAAGGCCTTTCATCGAACTCAGGATAGTGATTGGACAATTATATATATTTGCCTGCCGGAGCAAACTTTGATGATGAGATAAATCCTACTATCTTATGTGTAGGCTCGCGTAGGTAACTATATATCCATGGTCTTGCTTCCCTGTTGGGTTCAGGGTGTAGGGAATGGTTATTTTGGATTTATTTTATAATATTGGTATAGGAGATGTTTCATGATAAGATACGGCCCATCTGGAATTCCATTGTCCTGCAAAGGCAGAACATTGAGGGACGGCATAGAAGATGTTCACATCCTTGGATTGACTGCCATGGAAATACAGGTTCTGAGGACCAATACATATGAGCGTATGGCTGGTGAAGAGGAGGCGAATATCACCCCTCTGGAATTCTCCGGCGAGCTGATAGTCGAGGTACTCAGAGGTGGTGGAAAGAAGAAGGAATCCATTCCATTGTATGAGGAGATAAAGAAGGGGGATCTCATCTATTCAATGTCCAATCCTATCGCTAGGGATTACACGCATTTGGGGGAGCTGGCCGAGATCGCCAAGAACCTGGATGTCGAGCTCTCGATACACACTCCGTATTATATGGACCTGGTCTCAGATAATGACCTTTTATACAAGAGTCTGGACAGCATCAAATGGGCCGGGCTTCTGGCAAAGCATCTGGATGCTACCATGATGGTCACGCATCTGGGTATGTACGGGAATGCCTCGAAGAAAAAGGCGGCCACGGCCATAACCGATAATATGATATTCCTGAAGGAATGGTTCCTGGATAATGATATACATGTTCCCATTGGCGTAGAGACCAGCGGCAGGCAGGAGATCTTTGGTACATTTTCCGAGATGATCAAGCTCTGCAAGGACGTGCCAGGTCTTGTTCCGATCATCAATTTCTCTCACATTCATGCAAGGGGTAATGGAGCCCTGAAGAAGAAAGAGGACTTCCAGGAGCTTTTCGACAAGGCCTCTCAGTTCGCAGATGGCTTCTATCATACTCATTTTTCTGGAGTGGAGCATGAAGGCGGCAATGAGATACGCTACACACCGATCAAGAAGGGCGACCTGAAGTTCGAGCCACTGGCAGAGTGCATACTTGATAATAATATCGACCTTACTCTCATATGCGGCTCACCATTGCTGGAGCATGATGCCATATACATGAAGGTCATTCTTGAAAGAGTACTATCCAAGAGGGAGGCCAGGGCTGAAAGGCAGAAACAGAAAGAGAACGATAAGCAGGATGAGATACCGAAAGAGGATGAGATGCCAGATAAGCCGAAGGCCAAACCAAAAGATAAATCCAAGGATAAGAAGCAAGACAAAAAACAAGACAAGAAGCCCAAAGAAGATAAAAAACAAGATAAGAAGAAAGATGGGAAGAAAGCAAAGAAGACAAAAAAGAAGAAGTAGGTGATGATCTGGAAGAGAGTGAAACTTACATCATCAGTAAGATCAAAGAGTGCTTGGATAAGTGTGAGATATCCAACCGAACAGAGTTCATCGATCGTATACTGGACTCGAAGAAGATCTTCATATATGGGGTTGGAAGATCTGGCCTTGTTGGTAAGGCCTTTGCGATAAGGCTTGTGCAATTGGGCCTCAAGGTATTTTTCATAGGGGAGACCATCACTCCGATCGTGGAGCCTGATGATTTCGTGATCGTGATCTCCAAGACCGGGCAGACCATGTCCGCCATCCAAACGGCCAATATCGTAGGTAGGGTCGGTGCCAATGTGGCCGTGATAACAGCCAAGGACACTTCCAAACTGGCTCATGCAAGTAGTATTCTGATAACCCTGAAGGATACAAACAATTCCAAGACCGAACTGGCTCCTCTAGGCACACTTTTTGAGGACACCGCGCTAATATTTTTGGATTCCCTCATCCCCGAGATAATGAAAAGATTGGGGGAGACCGAGAAGAACATGAGAGCCCGGCATGCGATATGGGTTTGAGTTGTAGTGGTGTCAGAAAATACATTAAAATATTTCAGTACTGGTATTTGTAGCAGACATCGCTACAATAATTATGTGCGTTCTTTGAGTGCAGGAGTTTTGTTAAGCCGGGTGTAGCCGTGTGTCTGGATAATGTCTCAAAGGATGAAGACCCCCCCGCCCTCTGGGCGAGGCTCGCGGAAATCCAGTTGGTATTGTCACTCGCTAATACAACAAATATATTACCCCGCCTCTCCATTGTTCGCGATTGCTCATTTGTAGCTAATGATAAAATGTCTATTTCTACAATGTTAATTTGCTTCGCAACCTTCGAAAATCTGGCCACTCGGTCACCGAGGCCATAATTTTCTTCAGGC
>JAGLQE010000015.1 GCA_023137005.1 Thermoplasmata archaeon | reverse complement strand
CAGCTCGACCTGATAGTCAGGATATGCAGTGACTTTGAGGTGGAGGGCAATAGCACGGAGTTCAATGTGGAGAAGGTGGCGAAGACCCTGGCAGCTATTCGTGGGGCCAAGAGGGTGGAAGATATGGACATAATCAATGCCTCCAAGATGGTGCTACCTTTGGCGGCTCTTACCAGTCAGGAAATGCAGGATTATATATCAAGATCATTAAAGGATATGGTGCTTCAGTATGCATGATGATGACCTTGATTTTCAGGACCTTTCGAAGTTCAAAAAGAAGGAAAAGGAGAAGTTCTTCCCCTTCACCAGTATAGTGGGTCAACAGGCCATGAAGAAGGGTCTTATCCTGGTAGCCGCAAACCCACGTATAAGTTCTCTTATCATCGTGGGAGAGAATGGAACTGGAAAGATAACTGCTGCCCAGGGCATACAGGCCTTTCTTCCGATAATAGAGGTCACGTCCGATTGCCTGACGAACTGCGACCCGAGGGATCGCATGTTCCAATGTACTGATTGCACAGCCAGTGGAGGAGTGGACGGGGTCAACGATGACGAGATGATCGAGATAAAGACCCCATTCATTCAATTACCCGTGGGCGTGTCAAAAGAGAGAGTTCTAGGAACCTTTGAGAAGGACGGAACATTTGTTCCAGGCATCGTGGCCATTGCCAACCGCGGCTATATCCTGCTCGAGAGGGTGAACCTGCATGATGCGGATATGGTGAAGACCTTATTGGACATCAGGGACATTGGCATCCACAATCTTCAGGTGGATGATAATAATTACCGCCATCCGGCCCAGTTCTCAATAATCGCGACCTACAGCCCTTCAGAGGGGAAGCTGGATGAGGAGCTGATCAAGCGTTTTCAATTGATGGTAAATACCCGCAGCCTAAAGGATATAGAGGAACGCATAGAGATAGTCCGGAGGGTGGAGGCCTTCAAGGAGGACCCTGAGGATTCCCTGGAAAAGAGCCGGAGGGAGGAGGATGGCCTCAGGGCCCTGATCATCAATTCCCGGCGATTGCTAAAACGTGCGGACATCCCATCCAAATCCATGAATGCGATAATCGAGGTATTGAAAGCACATGAAATGGACGAGCCACACCTCAGGGACGCGATGGTGGAGGGTGTCAAGGCCAATACCGTGATAAACGACAGTGTGTGGGCATCGATCGAGGATGTGGCCGAGGTCGTGGATATGGTAATGGGTCACAGGATAGGCAAGGAGTTGGAGAGTTAGTGAGTTCCTTGAGTTATGTGAGTTTAATGAGTTGGAGGGATTAGATGACACATTATTTCAATGAGCTGGGTGTGGAGCCAAAGGAGATACTTCCTGGTGTTTTCCAGCAGGTGCTATCTGGCAGAGACAGGGATGAAAAAATGATGCTCGTTCGTTATTACATAAAGGCTGGTGCTGTATTTCCACAGCATTCACATCCTCACGAACAACATGGCTTCCTGGTGGAAGGAGAGGCGGAGTTCGAGATAGGTGGAGTGAAGAAGATCATCGGGGCTGATGAGGGTTATACCATACCCGGGGGAGTAGAGCATGGTGCGGTGTTCAGGAAGGATTCGATCATACTGGATGTATTTTCACCCCCACGTGAGGATTTTCTGTAGGATATTGTGAATTTAAATGCCTATATACGCCATAAATAAGATAATCCTAACGAAATGTATTAATATCAACCAGCCAATATTACACCCGAGGGTGACCAATGGACTTGACAGCGAGTAATAAGCAACTGATCATTATCGTGCTCTTGGTGTTGATGTTCCTGGTCCTGGCGGTAGAGCTCATGTATCTAAAATCTAAGAAGCGGAAAAGTCTGAACAAGTTAAATGAGACCAAATCAGAGGAAGCCTTCAATAATATCCATACTACCAATCAAATAATCTCCACCATGAGAGCAAAGGGCGTGGAGGTAGATGAGGCAGAGGTCTACATGAAGGAAGCCAGACAGTATCAGGCCAGAGGAGATCATGAGACTGCCATATCCCGGTCCAATAAGGCCAAGGAGGTTTTGAAGGCCGCCAAAATGAGATTCGATAGGGAGCAGGAGGACACTGAACCTGTTTCCTCAGATGATTCTTATATTGAGCCAGTTACATTCAGGGAATCTACGGATGACCCACTTCTCCCATCCCAACCATCTACCTCAGCAGTTAAAAGGCCCGAGAACTACATGCAGGCAAAGTTCCTACTTGGCACAGTTCGCGATCTCCTGAAGAAAGATGAGAATCAGGATCTACCCAAGGCAAAGAAGATGTTCAAAAGTGCCGAGAAGGAGTTCGATAATGAGAATTACACGAAAGCACTGTCTCTAGCCCTGAAGGCAGAGAAGATGCTGAAAATTGGCAACTTGGACCATATCGCCGAGACACCTCAAGCATCCGAGGAAGAGGTGGAAGAGGAAGAGATCATCGATGAGGAAGAATACGAGCATCGGCATCACCAGAAGCATACCGTGATCGAAGGAATAATAGAGACCGAGGCTTCCTGCGATTCCTGCGGTGCTGACGCACATATGGACGATGCATTCTGTAGAAAGTGTGGAAATGAATTGGATTTTGTAGTGGTCTGCCCTGGTTGCGAGACCGAGGTCGAGGGCGTTGATGCCTTCTGTAGGAAATGCGGCGAAAAATTGGGGTAGAGAGTTTTGTAGCCACCCATACTACATTGACCAGTACTGATAATATATTCTGATGTAGTCGATACTGCTACAAAATTATTAGATGTGTTTGCTAGGTTTACAATACCTTCCCATCTCGAATGATCTCCTTCGATGTGCCATCCGTGTACGTCACAACCATGCTCGGTTTGTTGAAGAGGAAATCCCGATGTGTTTTGGAATTGTTAGTGCCATTCTGCATGTCCATATTATTGCCGAATGCTATATGGGCTGTTTCTCCTGCCTTCTCGTCCTCCAAAAGATTGCCGACCAATCTTGCATTGGGATTGAGCCCGATACCGAGCTCACCGATAATAGAGGCCATAGGATCTATCGTGACCAGGTTCCATAGTCTCTGGACCACTTTATCATCCTCACTTTCCATGCCAACAAGATGTCCATCCTTGAGGGTGAGCGTAAGGGGGGCATCGAGCATCCCTATATCGCCAATACTGCCGTCCACGACCACCTTTCCATGGCCTTTTGTTTCAGTGGGGGCGCACCAGATCTCTCCTGCTGGGAGATTGCCAAAGCTCTTCTTATCAATGATGACATCCGTGGAGAAGCCACGGTCTAGGATATCCAGTATGAGATCGGTTCCCAACTTTGTTGTTATGTGAACTTCTTTCGCCATCTTGAACTTGTCCATCAGGTTCATGGCATCCTCGACTATTTCCTTGTAATCCACATTCATGGGGCCCTTGTACATCATTTCTTTAGTAATTCCAGGAGCATGGGCCACCCTAATATCATAGGCAATTTCATCATAAAGAAGTTCGACACGGAATGGGGTTTCCTTTGCATCACCACTGAAGGCATTGACCACCACATGGTAATCCTTGTAAATGCCCTTCAATTCCTTTGGGAGCTTTTCCAGGGGGCGCCGGTGCTGGGAAATGGAGTACAGGTCGATATTCAAACCACCCAATCTTTTGGCGCCGCTGATAAAGGCATGACCTATGTCCTGTTTCTCTGTATCCGTGACCACCAGAAGGTTTTGACCCTGGTCAAAGGAAAGAACACTCTTCAGAGCCTTCTCTGCACCATCGACCATTTTGGAGAAATTGGGACAACACCCATTCTCGTAGTCGTCGTTTTCTGCTAGTTTCATTATTCCTGTCATTCTTTGTCTCCTATTTGACCCAGATCCCATTTCTCTTCCCCCGTATCCTTACCACAGCTAACTATACCCTTATTGGGGTCTGGTGCTGCGATCTTGGATCATGATATTCGGTTTGGATATGTGTGCCGAATTGTGGTAATGGATCAATCGCTCTTGATCCTGGCGATATTCTTGTCGAAGAGCTCCTGAGATATCTTTCCATCCTCCAGTGCCTGTCTGAGCTTGCTGATGCGTGGGTCCTCGTCTATTTCTGGTATGTCTTCTTCGAGACTCTCATCAACTTCCTCAGACACTGCCGGTTCGTCGGCTTCCAGTTCCTCGGGCTCTGCCTCAATGATCTCATCCTCGAGTTCTATCTCATCAGGCATTTCCTCTTCTGGGAACTCTTCATCAACTATGGCGGCTCCGATATCTTCAGGATCCTCATCAGGAGTTTCAGAGAGATCATCCATTTCGCCTTCAGGCATATCTTCGCCCATGTCATCTCCAAATTCCTCATCAGGAGTTTCGAACTCTCCCTCTGGAACTTCCTCATCGATGATGGCATCGCCGATCTCCTCGGAGCTCATCTCTTCATCGGACATGATCTCAGTTTCTTCATCGTCCAGTGGGATATCTCCCTCGGATACTTCCTCGTCAATAGACTCTATATCCTCGCCCTCTGGCTTCTCTGCATCTTCGTCTATTATCTCTGAGGTAGGCTCGACTTCCTCTGGTGTCTCCTTCCAGATCATCATGGCAATGAAGAAACCAGCAACGAGTCCTATTATGAGTAGGGCGATCATCATTCCAATGGCCGCATTGTTGGTTCCGGTTTCCGGGGCATACTCGACTGTGTGTCTCAATTCGACGACATTGCCTGCCTTGTCAGTGACCTCTA
>JAGLQE010000149.1 GCA_023137005.1 Thermoplasmata archaeon | reverse complement strand
CGGGAACAAGCTGGAAGAAGTTCTGAGCAAGTTCTGAACATCAAAAAATGAATTGTCATGTCGAGTTCATCTTGACATGACAACCTTTTACAATTCTTAGAAATATTTTCTAAATTCACTTAAGATCAAGCGAGTACTAGGTGTATGATATGATGGCTGGACGCGTGTATAGTTAGCAATTGTACGCGTCCAGTCAATCAAACGAGTTTATAATCTCAACAGGTAAAGAGTTTGATTAGGCTTCACGCCAATCCAGCCCCACAGTCCTTAACCCAATTTTCGGTATTAGGCCCAATCTTCTCTTGTGGATGGATCGCTTGACCAGACCCCTTACATGGCTTACCTGTTCCGCGGTCTTCTCTGTGCGTCGAATTATGTCATCATCTCCCAATCCCATCTCAATACCCAATAGGATGCAGTCCAGGACGTCATAAGTGATGCCTAGCTCATCTTCGTCACTCTGCCCGCCCCACAGGTCGCCAGACGGCGTTTTATCGATAAAGTGCACTGGAACCCCTATTTCTCGGGCAAGTTCTCTGACCTGTGTCTTGTAGAGGTCGGCTATCGGAGATATGTCTGAGGCTCCATCACCGTATTTGGTGTAATAACCGGTCAGTAATTCGCTCTTATTGCTCGTGCCCATCACCAGCCGCTTCTCGATCCCGGCATGGTGGAAGAGTATGACCATCCTTGCTCGTGATTTCAGATTGGCGAGAGACATTTGGGTCTTTTGGGGGTGCGTGTCTGCCAGTTCATTCACAATATTGGATATATCAATGGTCTCGGTCTCGACACCCAACTCATTGGCATATCTCTCTATCTGGCTCATATTCTCCGAGGGGGTTGATGATTCAGGTAATAAAAGCCCTTTTACCTTCTCAGCACCCAGACTATCCACACATATCTTGAGGATGACCGTGGAATCCAATCCACCACTAAGGCCGATGATAACTCCTTCAGCACCGGATGTGGAAAAATAATCTGTGATGAATCTATTCAGTATGATCCTCATTTCGGGCTTGTACACGGGCTTCATCATTACTTGGATGGCTTTGTTTATTAAATAGGTTTCCTAAA
>JAGLQE010000148.1 GCA_023137005.1 Thermoplasmata archaeon | reverse complement strand
ACTCATTGTCATGATGATCGACCTGGGAGATGAGGAAAGACAGCTGGTTGCTGGACTCAAGGAGCATTATTCCAAGGAGGAGCTTGAAGGCAAGTACATCACAGCTCTTTGCAATCTCAAACCCGCCAAATTGAGAGGGATAGAGTCTCAATGTATGCTACTGGCTTCCACTGATGATGATAATGGACAGGTGTCCATACTCAGCCCTGTCGGAGATTTCCAACCAGGTGATAGAATAATAGGCACCGAGCGGGCCAAGCAGATGTCCTTCCCGGAGTTCCAGAAGTTCAGGATCGAGGTAGGAGAGGGGAACAAGGCCATATTCATATCAGGCGAAGATAGTATTGAGCTTTCCACGGAAAAGGCCCATATAAGCCCGGATAAGGCCACGAAAACCGGGTCCAAGGTCAAATAGGGGTCAGAGTGTTTTATTGAGAACATAGCCTCTGTATAGGTGTTATTAGTCAAGTCTATATGATATCTTAAAGTAATATAACAATTAAAATAATAGCAGTTATAACAGTTATAAAGCATTTGAGAGAATATATCATTCAAAGGTTTGCTTCAAGCTTACCTGCGAACTCATTTATTATATCCACAACCTCTACTGCCGTCACATCGGGCTTTCCCCTCACTACGAGAATTCCACGGTTGCTTATGGTCTTTATAAAAATTATTGAATGGTCAAGATGGATGGTCACCAGCTTGAGTTTGTCCTTGAGCTCGGAGGTTGATGTTTCGGCAGCTCCAAGAAGAATAGCGGACATGGCAACAAAGGTCTCGGTATGCACTCCATCTGGAACCTCTCCAGCTATATGCATTCCACTCCTGGATACCATGACAGCGTCTGTTATGCCATCCTTCTGTTTTATGGAATGAAGTGTATCTTCTATCTGTGAAATATTTGCCATTGTATATCCTCTACCCCAACTTAGTTCAAGGTATAATGGTAAAAGAACATGTCATTGATAAAGGTTTTGACTTAATAACCGATATTTACACCAAAGTTTGTGAAATATTTTTCAAATATCCCTATTTATGATTCAATCATAAAAGTATGAAAGTGATTGCTTTAAGTACTATACATATATACACGTACGCGCGTGTAATAGAAGAACAATTCTTCAACAAACGCAAAAACGGTGTCCGAACATGGCAGACAGTGATTATGATGCAGGAAAGATACAGGTCCTAGAGGGCCTGGAGGCAGTTAGAAAGCGACCCAGCATGTACATAGGTAGCACTGACACCCATGGTCTTCATCATCTTGTCTATGAAGTTATTGACAATGGTATCGACGAGGCAATGGGCGGTTTCTGTGATGAGATCATCATGACCATGAACGAGGATGGAAGCATCAGTGTTCGGGACAATGGCCGTGGTATTCCCATAGACCTGCATCCGAAATACAAGAGGCCGGCTCTGGAGATAGTCATGACAAAGCTCCATGCTGGTGGTAAGTTCGACAATAAGGCATACAAAGTATCCGGTGGTCTTCATGGAGTGGGGGTCAGCGTGGTCAATGCCCTCTCGGTCTGGCTTGAGGCAAAGGTCGAGGTCGATGGAAAGGTCTATTTCCAGAGGTTCGAGAGAGGAATACCAGCCGGAGACATGGAGATCATTGGCGACACCGAACGCCGAGGCACCACCGTCACTTTCTTCCCGGATCATGAGATATTTGAAACACTTGTCTTCGATTACAATGTATTGAGTGCTCGATTGCGAGAGCTCGCCTTCCTGAACAAAGGCATCAAGATAGGCGTGGTGGACAAGACCATAAAGATGGAAAAGATCGAGGGAGAGGATGAAGAGGTCCAACTCCCGGACAGGACCCAGAACTTCCATTACGATGGTGGCATAATCGAGTATGTGGAGTACATCAACCAGAATAAGAACGCGCTTCATGAGAAGATCATTTATTTCGAGGTGACCAAGGACGATGTCACTCTTGAGATAGCCATGCAGTACACGGATTCCTATTCACAGAACATTCATTCTTTCGCAAACAATATCAATACCATTGAGGGGGGGACCCACATGAGCGGCTTCAGGGCCGGCCTCACCAGGACCCTCAATGATTATGCAAAGAAGAACAAATACATATCCGAGAAGGATGCGAGCCTCAGTGGTGATGATGTTAGGGAGGGGCTTACAGCCATCCTGAGCGTGAAACTCCCGGAGCCGCAGTTCGAGGGGCAGACCAAGACCAAGCTGGGTAACAGCGTGATGAAGGGAATTGTCGAGTCCCTGATAAATGAGAAGCTGGGTGAGTTCCTGGAAGAGAACCCGAAGACCTCGGAGATTTGCATTCAGAAATCCATATTGGCCGCACAGGCCAGGATAGCTGCCCGGAAAGCGAGAGAGCTTACCCGGAGGAAGGGATTCCTCGAGGGTGGTGGATTACCAGGTAAGCTGGCGGATTGCTCAGAGAAGGACCCGGCAAAGAGCGAGCTGTACATTGTGGAGGGTAATTCTGCAGGCGGCTCCGCCAAACAGGGCCGGAACAGGGAGTACCAGGCCATACTGCC
>JAGLQE010000147.1 GCA_023137005.1 Thermoplasmata archaeon | reverse complement strand
TGGCTACAGGGTGCATGGTCCCCCGGATATAATCGTGGAATCCAAGTTCCCGGAACCTGGGTGCATCGTTCAAAGGAGTAAGTTCGACCAATTTCTTCTTGAAGGATTGGAAGAAGCACCGACTATAAATCATATTTTCGAGATCAAGGATAAAGAAGACCATTACCTGATAAGAGGCAGAGATGGAGATATCATGGCTAGATATATCATCGGAGCCGATGGAGCATCCTCTGTCACCCGGAAGGCCTGTGGTGGCCGGACCAGTAAAATAGCTATATCCGCTCAGTATGAATTTTCTCTGGACGAGGCAAAGGTCTCGGAGCGAGTTGGTGACTGGTTCGAAGTCTTTTATCTAATGGAATACGGATACGGCTGGCTCAGCCCCATGAAGGATGGTATGAAGATCGGAATTGGTATATTGGCCGATAAAAAACCCGATATCTGGGGAATGGTGGAGAGATTCCTGGAACATCCGCTCATCGGCCCGAAGATAGACGAGGCCAGGCTGATCAACAAAGAGGCTCATTCAATTCCAATGTCTGGCCCACTGGATACACTTTCATCGGGCAGGATACTCCTGACAGGCGATGCCGGAGGATTTGTCTATCCGGGCACTGGCGAGGGGATATACTACGCCATGAGGTCGGGCCAGATAGCGGCAGAGGTCGCGCACGAGCACATGATATCAGAAGGCAATCTGGAAATAGCTTACAATGAAAGACTGGAAGCCGCTGGATTACTGGGGCTCAGGGATGCGGGCTTTATCGAGAAAAACCTGGCCAGTCCCGAAAAGGCTGAGGAATATGTTAAGAAATTGAGGTTCATGGCTGGGCGGTCTTGACACTAGGGTCCAATAGCCAAACTGCTTGGAGCCAGACAGATCATTTCATATTCTTAAGGATCAACTTCAGAACTTCAATTCTCAATTCGGTCAGGTTCTCGAATTCACCAATATAAGCATCCTGCTCCCTGCCCAGGTCATAACAGGTGGTGGAGTCAATATCGATCAAGAAACCAGGTAAGCCAGCTTCTTCAAAGTCCTCCAGATGCTTCTCGTAAAAGGCCTCACAGCAGCTGCCAAGGAACATCTCTTCTCCATTGTCCTTCATCTCATTCAGAGTTATGATTAGATCCTCGAAGCTGGTTATCGTGACGGGTCTCATTCCCAATCCCTCGATCAGTTCATAGGCCTCGCCCGTACTGCATTCGCCGCACTTGATGCAGTCCTTTTCCCTTCGATAGCCGCAGTCCATTGATTTGGCACAGTAGGGAAGAAGTACGGTCGTGCACTTCTCCAGGCTCAATTCCGGCCCACATACCCTGAACACTTGATTTATATGCTCCAGTGGAATTCCCATTTCCAGATATTCCATTTTTTCGATGGCCTTGTTCATGGCGATGATGAAATCATTTGGGGCCAGGCCAGGCATCTCCACCTCCCTGGCATTGAAAAAATCCTGGATGATCGTCTCAAGCTTTTCTTTTTCAAGGGGCGCGTCCTTCAAGGCCGCCTCCAGATCATATATGACACGATTGGGAAATATGAAAAAATCACCAGTTATGAGCGCGGCCTGGATGCGCTTATTGGGCAGATCCACGACCAGTGACGTTCGTATCAGACCTCCGGGTCCCTTGTGCACTGACCTGAGTTCCTGCCGGGCCTCCACGGGACGACGTATTCCATACGCCCACTCGTCGGTCTCGTAGAACGGTGTGCGTTCCTCGAGAAGTCTGGCTTCCAGGGGTGTCAGATTTCCTTCCACGATCCTCACATCGAATACCTCGGCAAATCCCTGAACGATGGCTGCCTTTATCTCGGCGGTGCTTGGCAATTTGTCCAGCTCCCATTTGAGACATGTGACCCTCTCTTTGGCAGATTCCAATTCCTTGGCCTTCAGTTTTTCAAGTGGGATGCGTAATGCCCTTATCATTGATTCAACGTCAAAATC
>JAGLQE010000146.1 GCA_023137005.1 Thermoplasmata archaeon | reverse complement strand
TTCCGACTTGAAAAGGAGGAAATCAGAAATGGCAGAGGACAAGTTCATCGTAACCCCTTGGGAGGTCAAGGGCGATGTGGATTATGACAAGCTGATAAAGAGGTTTGGCACCAGCAAGATAGATCAGGATCTCATCAAGCGCTTGGTCCACCATACCGGAGAGCTGCACCCCATGCTCAGAAGGGGAATATTCTATTCACACAGGGACATGAACTGGATACTGGATGCCAAGGAGAAGGGCCCGGGCTTCGTGCTCTACACTGGCAGGGGACCATCCGGCCACACGCATCTGGGCCACATGATGCCCTGGGTGTTCACCAAGTGGCTGCAGGACAAGTTCGGTGTCGAATTATATTTTCAGCTAACAGATGATGAGAAGTACCTGTTCAGCCCAGATATGGAGCTGGAGGACACGAAGAAATTCGCTTATGAGAACATACTGGATATCATCGCACTCGGGTTCGACCCAGAGAAGACCCACATCTTCCTGGACACCGAGTATGCGAAGACCATGTACAATATCGCGATCAAGGTTGCCAAGAGGGTGAACTTCAGCACGACGAAAGCGGTTTTCGGGTTTGAGAATTCCACGAATATCGGAAGCATCTGGTTCACCAGCATGCAGGCGGCCACAGCTTTTCTACCATCCGAGTTAAAGGGAGAGAACATGCCGTGCCTCATACCATGCGCGATCGACCAGGATCCGCATTTCAGAGTTGCGAGAGACATAGCGGATAAGATAGGATATTTCAAACCCGCTCTCATCCACTGCAAGATGCTGCCCAGCCTGGCTGGGTCGGATAAGATGTCCGCATCGGTGTCATCCAGCGCGATCTACACCACGGACACCCCCAAGGCCATTAAAAAGAAGATCGGCAGTGCGTTCACGGGCGGCTGTGTGAGTGTGGAGGAGCAGAAAGAAAAAGGAGGAAACCCGGATGTCTGCGCCGTGTACCAGTACCTGTATTATTTCTTTGACTGGGATGATGAATCTCTGGATGATAGAAAGGCCCAATGCAGATCGGGAGAACTACTCTGCGGCCACTGCAAGCAATATCTCACTGAAAAGGTCACGGACTTCATAGTCGACCATCAGGAAAAGAGGGAGAAGGCGAAGGAGCTGGTCGAGCAGTACATGTTGAGGGATTGATGATCTGGCATGTCCCCTCAACCAATATGCTGAAAGACTGATTTATTGATGTGTATTCTCAGCCATGCTGAGAGATTGGGATCATTCCCCTCTACCCACGGCCACCATCCTCTCCAATGGTATCCTGGCCTTCTGCATGATATCCTCTGGCAATTCCACCTTGGGCGATAATGTTTCGAGGCTGGCCAGTACTTTTTTCAAAGTAATTTTCTTCATATTGGGGCAAACCGCCTTGTCAATGGCATAGAATGTCTTGCCCGGTATGTCCTTTCTCAAGCGGTAGACCATGTCCCTTTCGGTACCAATGATGAATTCCGTTCTGTCAGAATTCATACAATGGGAGATCATGCCAGCCGTCGAGAATGCTCGATCTGAATAGTCGATCACCTCGGGAGTGCATTCGGGATGGACGATTATCTCGGCCTCGGGGTGCAATTCCCTCAGGGTTCGGAGGTCCTCCAGGGTTATCCTGTTCTGGTGGGTGTCGCAATAACCGGGCCAGAGTATCATCTCTTTCTCAGGAACTTGCCTGGCCACATAGCTTCCCAAATTGACATCGGGTGTGAATATGATCTTCTTATTTGGCAGGGAGCGACAGACCTTGGCCGCATTGGATGAAGTACAGCAAATATCAGAGCCAGCTTTTACTTCGGCCGTGGTGTTCACGTACGATACAACTGCCGCCGTAGGATGCTTGGACTTGAGAAGCTCCAGGGACTCGGCATTGGCCATTGCCGCCATGGGGCATCGTGATTCTGGCTCTGGATGGAGTACGAGTTTCCCGGGGTTCAGGATGAGCGCGCTCTCGGCCATGAAGTTCACCCCACAAAAAATGATGACATCGGCATCGGCCTCCGATGCCTTGACTGCCAGACCAAAGGAATCGCCCACAAAATCACCGATATCCTGAACCTCGGGTAGCTGGTAATTGTGCACGAGGATGATCGCGTTCTTCTCTGCAACCAAAGTTCGGATACGACTGGCTAGGTCTGACATTGTTGGTCTATATACCATTTGGTAAATAACTCTTACGCCGCTTTACACAAGTTTTCAATAAATAGGGCATCAC
Organism: Thermoplasmata archaeon; assembly: GCA_023137005.1. Taxonomy (GTDB): domain Archaea; phylum Thermoplasmatota; class Thermoplasmata; order SG8-5; family JAGLSY01; genus JAGLSY01. The sequence goes on along the minus strand of JAGLQE010000146.1, from coordinate 12,025 downwards.
AACTGTCCAAAGTCCCTGGCCACGTCATCATCGTCCCTTGCTGGCCTTTCCTCAGCAGGTGGTGGCGGAGGGGCTGGTTCGGGGGATGGCTCGGGAACCGCAGGTTCTTTGGAACCATAAAGTGGGCGATGGCAGATCGGGCATTTGGACCCGCCACTGATGCAGTTGTGGCACAAATATGTGCCACAATCATGCTTCATGACCGCCATGTGACCATGGCTCTGGCAGAATTTCCCACCCATGCCGGTATTGACCTGGCCGGGGCCAGATTGTGGCTGAGGGGGTGCTTCGGGCGAGGGTGCGGGCTGTTCCTGAGCTTCCTGAGGAGTGGGCTGTGATTCGGGCTTGGGCCTTTTCGGCTCCCTTACCTCGGCCTTGGGCTTTCCTCCGCCCAATCCCGTGTCGCTGACCAGTGATCCGACCTCGATGGTGGGGGCGGAGTATCCTTCCCTTCTGAGGGTGGCCAGTACAGCCTGGAGTTCCTTGGCCTTGTAGACCCCGATGCGCAGTGATTCGATCAATCCAAGTATGGTCCGCCTCTCGGCCGGAAGATCCAATGCTCTCCGCATCAGATTGTCCATATCCGGATCCGTGGTCTTGGGGCTGAAAGTCAGTCTGTCAACAGCATCGATATAAGCGAGGATCTTCTTCGCCTTCCACAGGGGCCATTGTGAGAATTTGACTGATATATCACATAATCTCAGCTTGGACTTGAGATTGAAAGCATCGCCACCCAGACAGGCGGTCAGGACATCGTAGGACGCTCTCTCCAACTCCTCCCTGTCATCGGGCGTCATGGATGAGAGAGGAATATCCTCGCGATCCGATAGGAATGTGAAAACATCATCTATGTAATTGTAGGGGATATTGGCGTCCTTGAAAGCATCCTCCCGAGATACCGCCCTATTGCGATCGTATTCCAGCCTGAGCACGGAACGCGCATGATCCTCCACCTCCATGGTGGCTGCCTTCTCCTCAGCAATTCTCAAACCATCCAATGAGGGCGCGAATTCGCGATCGATCTCCAGGGCCCTTTGAAAGCACCGGACCGCATCCGGGAACCTGTTCATGTCCAGAAGGGCCAGACCCTTGCTGTTCCACGAGAACTTGTCCTCGGCATCCAGGCCGATGGCCCTATCATAGGATCTGAGAACTTCATCATACTTTTTTAACTTCTCGTATGCCAGTGCTCGCGCATTCCAGATATCTTTGTCCTCGGGGCCCAACTCCGATGCACGATCAAGAGCCTTGGCAGCGTCATCATAGCTTCCCAATTTTATCAGGAGCTGGCCGTAATCCATGAGTATTTCCTCGTCCTCACCCATAGCCAGTGCCTTCTCGTACCAGTACTTGGCATCGTCCAGGTTCTCCATTACTTCGTAAATACCGGCCTTGGCCGCCATGGCACTTCTTTCCTCGCCGCCCAGTTCCAGGGCCTTGTTTATATCCCTGAGGGCGTCGTCATACCTCTTCATCTCCAGGTGCACCAATCCCCTTGTCCTGAGAGATCGTTGACTGGAGGGGTCGGTCTTCAGTGCCTGGGTCAGGGTCTCGAGGGCTTCATCATACCTCTCCACCTTGACAAATGCTTTCGCCTTGTTATTGAGTATGTCGATGCTTCCTGGCTGTGCTAAAAGAGCGTCATTGAATATCCTGATAGCGTCATCGTATCTTTCTAATTTGATCAATACGCGTCCTTTCAAATTCAGGAGTGCGCCATCCTCGGGGCGAATGGCGATAGCGCGGTCATATGTTTCTATGGCCTCGGGATATCTCTTCAGATGGTAGAGGAGATCGCCCTTGCTGGCCCATAATTCTGGAATATCCTGATCAATGGTGATCGCCCTATCATATCTTTCAAGGGCCTCCATATGCCTTCCGAGACTGACCAAGGCGATACCCTGATCATGCCAGACCTTGTTCAACTTGGGATCTATCCTCAATATCTCATCACACACTGCGACCACCGCACCGTGATCTTCCATTTTTAGAAGAGTGTCCTTTCTTGCCATCAAAAGATCGATATTATCCGGCTCCAGCCTCATGGCCCTATCCAGCGAGCGCAATGAGCTTTCAAACATCTCGGTACGGTACTCGGCCAGTGCCTTGTCCAGCATGGCCACCACATTCTTGGAGTCGAGCTTGATCACCTTGCTACATGAATCTATTATCCTATCATCATCGCCCAGTATCTTCAATGCCTCTTTCTTCCTTATGAGGGTGTCGAGGTCCATGTGGTTCATGTCCAGTACCTTGTCCAGGGCATCGATGGCATCATCCGTTCTCTCCAGTTTCAATAGGGCCTCGGCCTTCTTGATATATGGGAATCTCTCCACTGGCTTGATCTCTATGGCCTTGTTCATAGAATTTACGGCATCATCATAATGCCCCAGCCATATTAGGGCCAGGCCCTTGCTATACCAGATATTGTTATTGGTGGGATTCGAACTGAGGGCTTTGTCATAACAGCCCACGGCCTCTTCATAATCATCCTTCATTTCCAGGGCCAGTCCTTTGCTGTACCACAACTCGGGGTCATCCGGGTCCAGCTCGAGTCCTTTATCATATTCCACAATAGCATCATCCGGTCTTTCCAGCATGACTAGGGATCGGCCTTTGGCCTCATGGAGTGTTTTGTCCCCATCTCCCCCTTCAGCAGTCAATTCCATGGCCTTGTCAAAAGCTATGACCGCGTGTTCATGATCATCGAGGTAGGCGAAGGAACGCCCCTTCAAACCCCAGGCCTCTGCACTGGCTTTGTCCCTGGCTAGATATTCATCAAAGGCCGGTATGGCCTCCTCGTATTGGGACATATTGTAAAGAGCGATGGCCTTTCCCATAAGGGCGGGTTTGTCATCGGGCTCCAACTTCAGAATATCATTGCAGACCAGGACCATTGCCTTATGGTCCCCCAGCTTGGATATTATCTCCCTCTTCCTATTGAGTGCGGGCACGTGCTGGGGATTAAGAGAGAGCAAAGCATTGATCGGTTTGAGAGCTGGTTCCAGGTTGTCAAGAGCATAAAGGGCAGAGGATTTGTCGTACATGGCCTCGATATTCTTGTGATCGAGATGAAGTAACTGATCGCACACCTTCACCACCAACTCATGTTTTTCCAGGTGCTTTAAAACTGTTTTCTTCTCTTCAAACAGGTCTATTTCCTTGGGGCTGATGTCCAGAGCCAGGTCCAGGTTGATGAGGGCTTTGTCATACAGACCGAGGGCGAATTGAGCCCGGGCCTTGTCCTTGATGGTGGCCAGGTCCTTGGGATCGATCGTGAGGATGCGATCTGCTGTTTCAATGATGTCCTCATGGTGGTCGCGGGCCTTCAATGCATGCTTCTTATTGACCAAAGCGGCCAGGTTATTGGGATCCAGTGTGAGGGCCATGTCATAAGCATCGGCAGCAGCGTCCTCTTCGTCATTCCTGTGCAGGGCCATGCCTTTCCATATCCAGACCTTGATATTATCAGGAAATGCATGGAGGGCGTGGGAATAGCTTTCCGCGGCCTCTGCGAATTTCTCCAATCTGTATTGGGAATGGGCCTTCTGTTCCCAGGCAAATCCATCCCTATCATTCAGCTCCAGTGCCCGATCATAGGACTGGATAGCCTCTTCCTGCCTCTTCATGTGGGTCATGGCTAGACCTCGGTTGACCCATACCCGTCCATTTTTAGGATCAATGCTCAGCGCCATGTCAAAGGCCTCTATGGCCTCGTCAAATCTTCTCAATCCATTGAGGGCCGTGCCCTTTCTGCTCCACAGGTTCACATCCTTGGGTAGAATGTGTATGAGCTTGTCATAGTGATCCAGATCATTAGGGTCCAGTTCCAGGACCTTGTTGTAAGCGTTAATGGCTTCGGTATCCCTTCCCATCTTGAGAAGTGTATTGCCCCTGTAGCTCCATATATTCTTGTTCTCCCTATCAAGATTGAGAACATTGTCAAACTGCTCCAGGGCCTTTGGATAGTTCTCTTTCCTGAACAGGATGATGCCTTTGTGCCCCATGGCACCCAGATTACCAGGGTCCAGTCTGAGAGAGAATTCAATGCACTGTATCCCTTCATCCACCCGGTTGCTCTCTACCAGGGCGAAGCCCACCCCATCATACAATCTCGAGAACTCCCGCTTGAGGGATGATATCGCATCCTTGCTCTCGTCAAGTGTTCTCTTCGCCTTCTGATAATGTTCCAGTGCCTTGGCTGACTGATGGTGTTTGTCAAACCCTTTCCCCTGTTCCAGAAGCTTGGCGGCCTTCTTGTAGATCCTCTTCTCCTTATTCATCGAATCCAGGATGCTCATTAAGCAACCTCCAAATAGATTTCAATAGAGAAAACACAGAGTACGCGCGCATCCCTATACTATTTAGGTAATGGAAAACTGGATTTATATCCTTCGGTGATTCTGATATTTGTTGCTGTCAGACGATTAGACGCACTATTGTCAGACAGCATTAATCGTCATCAAAATTGGTAGAAAATCTATAAAAATAGACTCCTGGCTATCATAAAATTGCCCAATGAAAACCTTTATATACCCTGATGTTAATGTTGATGTGGAGCTGACAGATGTCAGACAAAACGGCGTAAAACGTCAGAAGGGATGCAAAATGGAAACACAAAACGTAACAAAAGGCAAGGCGCGAGCACTTAGGAATATAGACGCGGGTACAGAGAACTGGTTGAGATCACACAATGTTCAGGACATGAGGGACATTGTTTTCGAATTCTACAACCGTGGCGAGAATATCTCGGAAATGGTTGGATTGATCCATTACTTCGATGATGTGATGATAGACAATAACATAGGCGTTGAGGGAGACTTCCTCACCGCGGAATACGACATACTGACGTATGTTGATGAGGTCGAGCACGCATACGCTTAGACCCCATGTCGAATGTGGGTGGCTGGCCGGGATGCCTGGCTACCCACATTTGATCTTCACAGGCCAAGTTTGACATTCGGCATAGATGGATAATCCAGAGTTTGGCTAGGTCAAACTCTGGAATGTCATACTTGGATCATATCACTATTAACCTCTCCTCACGGGGAAGGCCAACCGCCTTCCCCACCCTTTCTTTATGAAGGGATCAGAATCAAACCTCCTCAATCTAAGGAATGCTGACCGCATTCCTTCAGGGATGGCGACCAGCCATACCCGCGGTGGAGCCCGCCCACGGCTCCACCAACCCCTCTCAGAGACATACGAATTAACCTCCTCTCTCGGAGAATGGCGACCAACCATTCTCCAACCTCTTCTTTTTGAAGAGATCGTAAATACGAATTAACCTCTCCTCACGGGGAAGGCAATCAGCCTTCCCCACCCTCTATTTTTTTATCTTATTGTCAATGCTTATCCATCATTCGATAGGTATTAACAGATCGAGTGCGAAATCTCCAGTTTCCGATGATCCAGAATAATGACCTTCAAGGCACTGACCACAAGCATGTTCATGACCGCTATTCTTCACCCAATCAGCGAGTTTGCGCCAGTTGGATCCAATATTATCAAAGCCCTCGGAATACAGCTTGGCATACTTCGTGGCCGGGATCTGTTTGACCTCCACATCATCGACCGGGATGCTCTCATCATCCAACACCACCCAGACCTCATAACCGTATTCCTTCTTTCCAGGTTCCGGGAGAGGATTGTCAAACCCAAATACATTGTATTTACCACCACCTACCAGGCCTTTGGGTCGTGCCCATGCCTGCATTTTTTCTATGGCCATAATCTCCGGAGATTCCCCCATTGCGTGAAAGCTAGCCACCCTCATCTCTTCCATTTTGATTATCTTGATATCGTCCATTTTTTCCACCATATTGGCTATTTCCCCGAGTATATTTATAGTATACTAGAGGGGGAGGGCGAAACTATTATGGGGTTCAAAATTCAATCTCTATACCGTATAATTTCTCTGGCCAGTACTTGTGAATTTGCAGCGCGCCCTCGATATCCATATCCCCATTCTGGATGAGTGCCTTGGTCCTCTTCGGAACAGTTGTCGGGGCCATGACCGCACCTGGTCTCCTAAGGTCATCCAGGTAATCGGTCTCCATCATGAATCTGGTATTGTGGGATAGAGCCTCCTTGATCGCCTTACGACTTGCCAATATGGATGGGAATAATCCATGATTGTCCTCTTCCCTGACAATTGGTGGTGAATAATGCTTTATCACCATCTCCCTGGGCAGATTGACCTTGTCCGCCATCCCGGACAGCTCCTTCCAGACCTCGGGTCCCGCACTTTCCGTGTGCAGGACGACCGGACAGCCCACATCCCGGGCCATTTCCATCCCATAGGACATTACCTCATTGGACGCGTCCCAGAGCTCTTCGGAAACCGGGAAGTGAGGTCGACCGATCTCTCCAATGGCCACAGCCTCTTGCTCCTCCACCTTCCTGGCAGCCAGCTCCATTCCCATTTTCATTATGTCAACTGCCTTGGCCAGGCCATATCTTTCTTCAAGGTTCAGGAGCCTGACAGGATATGGGCCGAGGGTTGTGAAGACCTTGACATCCGTGGCCTCGCGAACCTGCCTGGCTATCTTCTGGGTGATGTCAAATTCCTTAAGAAAATCCTCGCCTTTGGTGATATTCACTGTGTGATACGGAAGATGTGAGAGAATAATATGGGTGCCGCCAGCATTCTGGAAATCCAGGATCGCCTTCTCACAAAGGCCATCTGGCTGAAGGTGGAGGTGATTATCGAGGATGGGGTATTCTGGCATTGGGGGAGGAATGTTCATCCAGAATATAAGAATTGGGAGTGAGCGGGATAAAATGGTTGGGAGGGCTTATTAAAAACCATTTTATACAACGTTTCAATATCATGGACACCCCAGCTGTCCTTGGACTGGCTGTGGCAACCATACGCAATCCCGACTTAGCTTAGACTGGCTAGAGCGGCTGACTGTAGTAGGATCCCGGATTTGCTGACCGCGAATCCGGTCTCAGCCGATATCAGCAGATCCCCGGTTCAAATCCGGGAGTCGGGACTTTTTTCTCTTTTGCACTACCCATTCATAGGAAACACTATTATATAGGTTCATATTTAGTCCCCCTTCCAACCCTAGTATAAACAAGTTGATGGCTATGAAACTACCAAGAAAGATTAACACATATTGCCCCAAGTGCAAAACACACACCGTCCACGATGTGGAAAAGGTGAAGAAGAGACCTCCTGGAGAGCTTAAGCGCGGCCAGAGGCAGTTCAGAAGAGTAACAGCGGGTTATGGGGGTTTCCCAAGACCTAAGCCGGATGGCAGAGAGAAGCCAACAAGAAGGGTCTGGCTCCGATACAAGTGTGTGAAATGCAAGAAATATGTGCAGCCGCCATCCATAAGGGCGAAGAAGTTCGAGTTCGTGGAGGAATAGACTTGGCAAACAAGATACCTGAGAATGCACGGTTCGTGGAAGTCGAGTGCAAGGACTGTAGTAATAAGCAGATAATTTTTCTTAAACCAGCCACAAAGGTCAATTGTTTGGCCTGCGGCTCAACTCTAGCAATCCCCACAGGCGGCAAAGCTGATATCAAAGGGGAATTTGTCGGAGTGGTCGAATAATGGCCAGGTTGAACGAGTTCCCAGAACCAGGTGACCTCGTAGTCTGTACCGTTAAGAATGTTCGTAATTTTGGCGGGTTTGTCAGCCTGGAAGAGTATGATCAGAAAGAGGGTTTCATCCATATTACCGAAATAGCATCTGGCTGGGTAAAGAGGATGAGTGATTTCATCCGTGAAGGCCAGAGAGTGGTTTGCAGGGTCATAGAAGTTAATCCCAGCAAGGGCCATATCGATCTGTCCCTGAAGAAGGTGAATGAACATCAGAAAAGAGAGACCATTCAAGACTGGAAGAATGAGCAAAGAGCTGAAAAACTTCTGGAGATCGTTGGTGAGAAACTTGGAAAGGACGCGGACTGGTGCTACGAGACCTTTGCCAATAAGCTCATTGAATATTTTGATTCACTCTACATAGCTTTCGAGGAGGCCGCGGTCAATGATAAGCTTGACAAGAAGCTCTTCAAGGGAGACTGGGTAGATACTTTCAAGGAGATCGCTGTGGACAATGTGACCCCGGCCATGGTCTCCATAGATGGTTTTCTGGAGCTCACATCCCATGCCCCAGATGGTATAGAGCATATCCGAAAGGCATTGTTAAAGGCCGAGGAATCGAAAGATGTGGATATAGAGGTCCAGTACGTTGGAGCTCCCAAATACAGGATCGTGGTGAAGGCGAACGATTATAAGACAGCCGAAGAGGAATTGAAAATGGCTGTTGACAGGGCATCCGAACTGATCGAGAGATCCGGTGGGATCGCGAAGTTCAATAGAAGGGAAAAATAATGAAGTCCAATATCCTGGTCTGTCCTGAATGTAAGAAGTACACGATGGCCAGTAAATGTCCTAAATGCGATACCGATTCAACCACACCGCACCCTCCAAGATTTTCACCAGAGGACAGGTATGGTAAATACAGAAGGCAGTTGAAGGCGATGGTCGATGATGAATAGTGGAGGGAGAAATCATGGAAAAGATCGTAATTGAGTTCAAGGAAAAGCCAGACCTCGAAGCACCGATACTGATAGAGGGTTTGCCAGGTGTGGGTAATGTGGGCAAGCTGGCAGCCGAGCACGTTATAGAGGAATTGGGGGCTGTTGAATTCGCTTCCATATATTCCATATTCTTTCCACCACAGGTCCTCATTGACGAAGAAGGAGTGGCCAGGCTGGTTTCCAATAAGTTATTTTATTCCAAAGCTAAAAAGAAGGGAGAGAACGACATCATATTCCTTGTTGGGGATTATCAGGGCCTTACTCCAGAAGGGCAGTATGAACTTTCAAGCACCTTGATAGACACATTACTGGACTTCGGCGGAAAGAGGATCATCACCCTGGGTGGCTGGGGCATTGGCCATGTGGTCAAGGAGCCAAGGATATTGGGAGCCGCAACACATCCGCACGTGGTCGAGGAAATGAAGGCTCACGGCGTGATATTCTCCAAGGACGAGCCAGGCAATGGCATCGTGGGTGCCTCCGGCCTACTACTTGGGCTAGGAGTCTTGAAAGGACTGGAGGGCATATGCCTGATGGGCGAGACCTCCGGATACTTCGTGGACCCCAAGAGTGCAAGGGCGATAGTCGATATCCTATCCAAGATACTGGGGAGCGAGATCGATGTCTCGAGTCTGGAAGATCGTACAAAGGAAATGGATGCTGTAACAGCCAAGCTAAAGGAGATGGAAGACCTTCCTGAACCAAGCAAGGAACAGCTCAATTACATTGGTTGATCTGGATCGTTTACAGAATATCTTGATCGCTCACTCAAATACAGGCTTCTAATTAGAATGTCTGGCCTTTATCTCTTGCTCGACCATATCGATGTGATCTGATATATCCAGGTCCATGTCATTGGCAACCACCAAAGCAGCAGCCTCAATATCTATACCCATGGCCTCCTGTTTTTTGTTAATGCTAGCCATGATATCCTGTCTGGATAGGTCTTTTTCCTTGGATATCATATCCACTATCTGGAAAAGAAGACCTTTGGGAAGCACCTTTGCCTTGATAATATCCTGAGATGGTTTGAAATCCGATGGTATGTTGATGGAGCTGTGGTCGAAGGTGGGGATGACCAGCTCGTCCTTGAGCTCTAGGAGATCGGACTGAAGTCCAATCTCCAAAAGCTTCTGAGCGCCCTTGGGAGTGAACCAGCGATAATCCATGGAGGCTGAAAATACGAATTCCTTCTCTGTAAGCTCGGAGCGGCCCTTCTTCTTGTACAGCAGGGCGATGGTTATTTCGATATCATTCATTATTAGTCCTCCTCATCCATTGGGTCCTGGTCAGTAGCATTCCAGTCTTCTGTTTCTCCCTTGATCCCCCATTCCCTTAGGGACTTGAAATCCGCAATGATGCCGGATACATCCATCTCGTCCAGCCTGTCTATATCGGCTGGGGATAAAATACCTGCCACATACACCTCTTCGAAGACCTCTTGAAGCACCCTGATCTCTCTCAAGTTAAGGGCTCCACCATTAGATAGTCGTCCCAGATCGAAGAAAATAGCCGTCTTCTTCCCTATCTTCTTCACCCTTCTGGCCAACTCCCGCAAGCCCAGGTCCTTGAGGTTCTGGCTTGGACTGAGAAGAGATGTATCATGATCAAAGGATATCATGATATTATCCGTCATGTCATGGGCTTCTTCCAATAGTCTTAATTCATGAAGATCCTGGGTCCCGATGATCACCTTGGAAACCCCGGCGACCAATACGTCCATCACTCCCATTGTATCTCGTGAGCCAGCATATGTCCATATAGGTAGAAGTGGGGTGGAATGCTGGATCAGTTTGAGATTGGGCGCATTCTTCTCGATGCCGTCGATGTCCAGTATATAGACCATGCCGAACTCCTTCTTGAGCTCCAGTAGAAGATCACGCGGGTCAATGACCTCATCGTCCTCTCCCCTGAGAAGGTAATAGGAGCCGCCCCTGGCCTCCACCACTTGCCCTTCTTTTATGGATATGGCTGGAATTATCTTCATGGGGGAAGTAATACGGGTGCCATAATAATAAATTGCTGTTGCGGGAACAGTGTGTGGCAGAGTGATTTATCAGAAAAAAATATGGGACCAGAGAGGTCTTAACCCGAAATATGTAAGGCTTAATGTTTCTCTGGCCCGGTAAAAGTGTCCAGGCATATTACCTGGTATTGTTCTTCCTGGTCAGTGGGGGGATGAATTATCATTCATCTACCAATTGGCAGATGCTGGTGACCTCGCGGTCCCCAGATATTATCTCCTCGACCTTTGGTATATTGGTTATGAGCTGAACGAATTCCCTTCCATCTCTGGATGAGAATCTTTCTGCTTCTGAGAATGCCTGAGTATCGATGCTGAACTTTAGCGCCGTACCCTTATTGCTCTTTCTCACATAACCGATCAGTTTTGATTCGACCATGGTTTTCTTACCTCCTTTTGTTTTTTTTCGCCGTTTTGAGGGAGGGTTGATGTAAAAAAAATCTTAACCCCTTGAATCGGGACGCACCCTGTGCATGGGGCATCTCACCCCGTGCTGGGCTGACTCTTCTTTCAACCTCCGTTTGTTTGTTCCGCCGCCGGCAACGGAATTCCAGCGACATTGTCAATCATGTCTGCAAAGTATATAAAGGTCAGTTGGGGGTGGGTGAAAATATTATTGGATAGTCACTGGCATAGTTGAATTTCTCTATTATAGAAGCCTGTTTCACACTGAAATAGATTAAATCTAAAGCCTAGGGAAGAGGGGGGATTAAGGTTCTTCTTCTTCCTCGGTGACCTGCCAGATATCCTCCGGAATGTCATCATATACCGATGAAAGGTCCTCTTCTATAAGATTCTCTTTGTCGATGATATCCTTGACCAGCCCCAGGATCTTCTCCTTCCTGAAAAGCCAATAATGGATCCTCCATTCCCGGCCATCATAGAGGGTGGTTTCTTCCCTCTCGGTTGTGAGAAGTCCAGAATCCTCCAACATGTAAAATGCATCTCGATCCTCTGGTTCCAGGATATTGTCTATTATCCTTTCACTGTATCCGAAAAAATTCATAACATGCTGGGCCATGTGTCGGGCTTCCTCGTCCGGCATACCCCGCCTGTCAATGCTATTCCTGATCGCCCTGGTCAGGTCATCCACCGTGAGCGTTACGAATTCGCTCTCCTTTGTCTTGGTCATTATTGCCATTTTCTTTCGCTCCAACTTTTTATTTGAAAGCCCACTGTAGATGATGTTAATAGATTGGTGGGGTATAAAAAGATTTCGCTGATGGTATTATAATACTTTCTATGTTTCTATACTATCATTAGGCACGGCCAGGAGTTAAATCGGCGAAAGATACTTATTAAATGTTAATGTTAAGACAGTATCCGTGTTGATCCGCTATCAGCCCAAATTTGATATTTCAGAGTTGGCCCAGCCAACTCCGAACCCGTTATCAATGCCGAATGTCAAACTTGGGTATCGGTGGTTTGAGCATTGTATGATGAGGTATA
>JAGLQE010000145.1 GCA_023137005.1 Thermoplasmata archaeon | reverse complement strand
GGTCATCGATCAATCCTTTGGCATGGTCACTGGTGATCATCTGGAATATGAGATAAGCATCACAGACAATTCAGAGCCATTGAGGATATCTCTAGTATGGTCGGATTTCCCGGGAGACCCGGCAGCCGCAAAGGCCCTTGTCAATGATCTGGACCTGACATTGACCGCCCCAGGAGGGGCTGAATACAAGGGCAATGTTCTCTCTGGCGGAGATTCAATAGTCGGTGGGACCTACGATGTGTTGAACAATGTGGAATGCACATACCTGAACAATCCAGCTACAGGAATTTACACCATCAGGATCGATGCCACGAATATCGCAATAGGCCCCCAGAACTTCGCCCTGGTCGCAACAGGTAATTTCGATGATGGATATGGTCTTATCCAGATGGATAGGGTGGTCTATGATGATTCGGACACCATTAATTTCAGGGTGGAAGATACTAATAACCCTGCAATAACAGTTGATATAACCCTCACAGGTAGTGTCAGTGGAGATTCAGAAACTATCACTTTGAATGCTTTGGATATTAACTCTGGTGTCTTCACTGGCTCCATGATCACAGATATTGGCATAACAGTACCGGAAGATGGTCAATTACAGGTCAGTGATGGGGAGACCATAACGGCAACATATTCTGATACTTCACCATTGCACGACTCCGAGGCCATTGCATTCATTGATATTCACGGGGCAGTCATAACCAATGTCTATGCAAGTGATATATCTGGAACATCAACTATCATAAATTGGGATACTAATGAAAATACGGACAGTACCGTGTATTTCAGGGAGTTCGGCTCGCCGACCTGGGATTCGGTCTATGAGCTTTATCTTACCATGGATCATGAGATACCTTTGACCAGCCTTTCCGAGAATACAAAGTATGAGTTCTGGGTGGAGTCCACTGATCTGTACGGAAGAACCACATTCGATGACCGAGCTGGTGATTATTACACATTCACCACCAGAGGTGTCGCCACGGGAGGTCCATTGATACTTCTCGTGGATGATGACTTCGGAAGTGTATCTGACCTGGATGGGTCACCTTTTGAATTGGATTGGATAAATAATCTGGAATATAATGGTTGGACATATATGCACTGGGACCTGGACGAACTGGGTTCACCTACCACTGCAGACCTTAACCAGGCTCCGATGATCATCTGGTTCGTGGCCGAGGGGTATCCACAATTGGGTGCTGCTGATAGAAATGCTCTTGCAGGTTATCTGGATCAGCCAGTGACCAGTTCTGGAACTGTTCCGATGGCATATATCGTAGGCCAGGATATTGGATGGGACATGACGGTCGGAACAGATCAGGATGCCGTATGGTATGCGGATTATCTCAAAGCAGAATATCTGGGTGATGATGCAGATGGCGGTGGTGGTGATGAAAGTGCTGGATTACCCACACCTGGTCAAGACCCGATGTGCGTGATAGACATAGGGCATCCATTAAATGATATTTACAACTTTAATGATATTGATCTGGAAGAAGATGTCTATGGCCTGGGTAACAACAGGTTCTGGCCAGATGATATCAATGCCATAGCTCCAGGAGTTGCGGCCTGGGATTATAATTTCCATGAATACGGAGGGAATGCTGCGGGTGTGGTGCAAACTGATGGAGGAGCTGCTGGCACAGCAAGGATATCTTACAATGCTTTCTCGCATGATATGATAGATTCTACCAATGCAGGAGGTAACTGGGATCCTGCAGGAAGCCCACCCACCATTGATCCAGAGAGAGCGGGGGTGCTTGACGAGACCATTCAATGGCTACTCGGTGGCGACCATCCGACAATGGATCTAATTGATCCAATAGGTGGAGAGACGATAATATCAACAACTACCCACACTATAACATGGAGTGTGGTTGGTGCATCATCTATTGATGTCTATTACAGCCCCAACAGCGGCCAGGAATATATCAAGATAAATGGAGCTCCATTGCCAGGTGACCAGACAAGTATGGTATGGGACATAAGCTCTCTTGAGGATGCGGATACCTACCGCATAAAAGTGGTTGCTCTCGGAAGTGCGGTATATGCCACTCTGAGCGATTATTCAGAATCATTGGACTTCACAATAGAGCATGATGTGGACTTCACACCCCCGATAACAGTTCCAGGAAGCGTGGTCACGGATATAAATCCCATCACACCTGGAGAGCCTGTGAACCTATCTGCCATGATCGATGATTCATTGACCGGAGGGTCATATATCATAGCCGCAGAATGGTGCCGAGGTACGAATCCAAACTGGCCAGGAACTCCGATGGGAGTCTCGGATGGCATCTGGGATGAGATCATCGAGGATGTGACTGTCTTCATATCTGGGGCTGAAACAGCCTCATGGAATGGCGGACAGTGGCACAAACTATGGGTCCGGGGTCAGGATTCTGCTGGCAACTGGGCGGGCTCCTATGATACGGATATCTACGTTGCAGGCCCACCGAGTCCACCATACGAGATGAGCGTGGATATCGGATGGCAGTTCATCTCTTTCCCCGTGGACATCACCAATACAGCGGATATCATATTCGATGATTCCATAAATGGGGACGGCAATCTGAACTGGACGATGATACTGTGGTATGATCCATTGGATGATGTGAACCACTGGAAGTCATACAATAATAACTACCTGGGAACCCAGGACATGCCATTGATGGATAATTCAATGGGGATCTGGATATTGGTCAC
>JAGLQE010000144.1 GCA_023137005.1 Thermoplasmata archaeon | reverse complement strand
CAACCTCTTCAGCTTCCTTGAACCAGGGATCGAAGCCTCCGATGGCATTGAAGACGGCTTTCCTATAGGCCAGGTTGACGCTGGGATAGGTGATATCCACACCCTTGTGAAGCATACCCACTCTCTTGAGCGAAGTGAAGCCAGTGTATCCCAATCTAACCTCTCTGCCAGCGACCACATCAGCTCCATCTTCCATGGCTCTTTTCATCTCTTCCACCCAGAGACCATTGGCAATGGCATCGACGTCCATGAAGGCCACGATCTCTCCTATGGATACCTTCACACCGTGATTTCTGCCCTCTCCACGGGTACCAGGCTCAACATAGAGCTTGATAACCTCATATTTTTTTGCATATTTTTTGACGATCTCCCGGGTCCTGTCAGTGCTTTCCGCATCCACTATAATGACCTCGTCTGGATCTACGGATTGGTGGACCAGGCTGTCCAGGGCGTCCGGCATGAACTTTTCTCCATTCCGAACTATGATGATAACGCTGAAGCGCATGATAGAATGGATGAACACAGGTATTATAATATTTTCGGTTCAGGATAAAAAGAGGTAAACATAATAAAATTAAAGATTGCCCGTCCGCTTGGACGGGCATTGTTCATCTATCAGGTCTCCGCTGAGATCAGATCACTGTTTGACCTTAGGAACCTTTGCAGCCTTCTTGGGAGGAACAGGGCTTTTTCCCATCAATTCCTTCTTGACAGAGTCTGACCTTCCCCTTTTCAGGTCCCGGGCTATATCTTCGGTCGACCTGGCTTCCTTCTCCATCTCCTTCTCGATGGTCTGCAGCTGTGCTTTCAATGCGGACTGGCTTGGAATTTCCCCAAGGATATCCTCGGCCTTTCCGAGCATTGATTCCATTTCAATGAGGGATGTGGCTGTGTGCTCCGGAGTCTTTTGGCTAACTCCAAGGTAATTCGCTGCTCCTTCCATCAACTTGGTGATCTCGAAGGGGAAGATGATCTTGGTCGCCTGGCCATCGGCCATGTCCTTAAGCGCATTGAGTGAAAGCACGGTCAAAGCCTTGTGGTCCAATGGTAGTGAGCCCATGGCCAGTATTCTTAGCTTTTGCGCTTCTCCCTGACCCTCAAGTATGGTGGCCATTCGCTGTCCTTCTGCCTCCAGGATCTTGGATTGTCTAAGACCTTCTGCTTCCAGTATTCGTGATCTTTTATCTCCCTCTGCAACCAGGATGGCGGATCTCTTCTCTCCGTCGGCTGTGAGGATGGCGGCCCTTCGGCGCCTCTCGGCAGATGTCTGCTCCTCCATCGCGGCCTTGACGGGTCCGACCGGGTCAACTTCTCTGATCTCCACGGCCTCGACCTTCACGCCCCACTGGTCCGTTGCCTTGTCCAGTATGTCGCGCATGTGGTCGTTTATGGTCTCCCTGCTGTATAGAACCTCATCCAGCTCCATGTTCCCGATGAGGGACCTTAGGGTTGTCTGGCCAAGGTAGATGGTCGCCCTGACGTAGTTGTCCACCTCGAAGAACGCTTTCTTCGGGTCTATGACCTTGATATAGATGATCGCATCTACATTTGTCGGCGAATTATCCTTAGTAATGACCTCCTGACGAGGTACATCCATCACTTGAGTTCTCAAATCCAGCTTGATAACTTCAGAGATGAGCGGGGGTACCATATTGAACCCCGGGTTCAGTTTTCTCTTGTAATTACCCAATACTATCAACAGTCCTTGTTCATACGGCTGGATGATCCTGACGCTCGTCATTAAAATAAAAATAACGGCGAATATCAGAAGGATACCCAGCAACACTATCGTGCCAATGTCCATATTATCTATCCTCCTTATTGTCTATTCTTTCAACTATTACATGAACTCCCTTGCTTTCTATCACTTTCACATCTTCGCCAACCTCGATGACCTCCTTTGCGGTGGCTGACCAGGGCTGATGTTCTATCATCACCTTGCCGCTGATCTCCTTTGGTATGATGGTCTTAGATACGGTCCCCACCTTCCCGATCAGGGATGTTCCCACTGTTGTCGTGGGCTCCTCAGGCGGTGCTAGCTTCTGGTATAATTTGATGGTCAAGACCGTCATGGGTATACCCACCACTACGGCTATTATCGGGCTCCAGAATGAGAAGAATATCTCAGGAGCAGCTATGCCGATCAATCCCAGGATTATCAATATAGTCGCAGGAATCGCGATGAAGAATCCCGGAGACGCGGCCTCCGATATCAGCATGAAGATGCCGATTATTAACATTATCAATCCAATACTTCCCTCGTCCACTTTAATCACCTTTTTTATTATATTTCTATTTTCACTGTCTTATCTATTAGATATTCCGTATTGATTATTAAAGTGTTAGTATGGGAATCCCGGGGAAAGCCCAAAAATTATATTATCCATCCTCGCAATCCTGGGGCATGATGAATAGAAAGATAATGATAGCACCATCCCTCCTTTCAGCCAGGTTCACCCACCTTGCGGAAGAAGTTCGAATGGTGGAGGACGGGGGCGCGGACATGCTACACCTGGACATAATGGACGGACATTTTGTGCCCAATATATCCTTCGGCCCAGCGGTGGTCAAGCAATTACGACCTACGGTTTCAATTCCCTTTGACACTCACCTGATGATATCTCATCCACTGGATTATATTGAGAAATTCGCGGATGCTGGCAGTGATTGGATAACCGTTCACACCGAGTGTGATGATTGCGTGGCCAGTTCCATCGCCATGATCAAGGACCTGGGAGTGAAAGCAGGACTTTCACTCAATCCAGCCACTCCTTTCTCGGAAGCCAGGGAGCACATGAAAGACCTGGATATGCTTCTCATCATGACTGTTGTTCCGGGATTCAGTGGCCAGAAGTTCATGGAGGACGTGATGCCCAAGTTGAGAGAGGCCAAGCAATTCATTGATGATAATAAACTTAATATCGATATCCAGGTGGATGGGGGCATTGGACGCCAGAATGCGAATATTGTCACGGCCAATGGTGGCAATATCCTGGTAGCTGGTAACGCGGCCTTTGGGGGAGATGAACCTCTGGCCAGTAATGTTGCGGCGATAAGGAAGGTGGCATCGGAAGGGCAATTGCAGTAATAGCTAGTTCCGGGCTTTCCCTGAGCAATTATTTATACTTACCAATCCATTTGATATTAGATATTGGAGAAGAAGAGAATGGATCATGATAATAAGAAAGGACCAAAGGCCAGTGCCCAACCAGACCTGGGCCTCAGCCCCGCATACTACCCCGGCCAGTACCATCCTGAGCCAGTGGAATATTCATGGAAGGCCAAGTTGTTCGGCATCCTTCTGGCCCTCGGCATCATACTGTTCATGGTGTGGGTCATTTACTCGATGGTCGGCTCGATGGCCGGTTGAATTAGGATGATTCAATACATTTATGTACTGGTTCAATTTGTACGGAAACTAAAGGAGTGATACTACATGCACGAATTCATCAATAAGAACGGAAAGGAACTCTTCTGGGTCATCGGGTTCTTTGTCCCGATCATAATCATACTCGCCCAGCTATTCACAGGATGGGCCAATACGCCCCTGAACATCATCATGTTCACATGGTTCGGTATCGCATTATTCGCCTACCTGGGTATTTACGAAGAGGATGAATAATACCATCCACTCTGTAGAGCTAGATTGTTATAATTAGATCATAATGTTCAGAGCGATCCAGCTCAATCTCTATGCAATGTTATCTCATACCCTGAGGGCGCGCTAGCAAGGTCAGGGTTCCTCCATATGACACTTTTCTTTTCATTGAGATAGGAGGGTGGGATGTTCCCGGTATTGTGATCTATCAGGGTGAGGTTCCCCTCCCACCTGAACTCCACGCTATCAAGGTATCCAGGATTATTGCCAGTCATCCAGGGATCCACTAGAAGTATGGTCAGGTTACCATTCTCATCGAACCCCATACCCAGATCTGAATAGTTGAACACGGTGGTCGAGACACGGGCATTCTCATAGACCTGGCCGCCTGCCCAAACATATCCTTCCACTTTCTGGTCAAAGGTGATATTGTCGGCCACATCATTCGAGATGAAGAACATCATCCTCAACATATTGCGCGCCCCTCCGGTATAATCCGGCCAATTGGGCCTTTGCTCAAAGGACTGGTACAGTTTTTCATCCAGGGGAGAACGATCTTCCATCACCCCTTTGAGAAGTATGGAGACCTCTACTGTTCCGTTGGAGTCGATGTCCACAATGGCATTTCCCACTGTATAATCCCGATAGAACCTCTCTGATTGGATCGGTGGGTCCTTGATCATCAGACCATGGGCATCCTCCGTGCTGGGGCCGAATACGGCTAGCCACAACACTATGACCAGTACGAATACGATCAATGTGTTCACGACCTTATCGAACCTCATTCCCTCCCTCCTGTCCAGACTGAACCTTCGGGGAGAAAGCCTTGGAATGTAGACCATTGCCATGAAGACGAACATCATGACCAATAGCCCGTAGATCATTGAGTAGGCCTTTTCATCCGGCAGGGAATTCCCTAATGGCAGGAGCACTGATGCCAGTATTATGGAAAGGGGAGGAAGCCAGAACAATGCCAGGGCGCGGGTGGACTGCGAATTATCCTTAAGCTCCTCGAACTCGGATATGAATTGAAGGAATTTTATTGAAACGATGAGGATGAAGACACAGGCGAAGATCAGGCCCAATATCACAAGAACATCTATCGGAACCCCTCCTACCCTGTTGGCCAGGTAACTATCTCCCGAGGTGATATAGGCGCCCAGAACAAGGTAAAGGGATGAATGCACCAAAAGAACTTCAGCCATGACCAATGTGAAAAGTCCAGAGGTGAAGGTCTTCATGCGCGGGTGTATGAATATCAGGATCAATAAACCGAATACGATCTCCACCGTGATGCCAGCCAGGTAGGTCATGGCGACGAT
>JAGLQE010000143.1 GCA_023137005.1 Thermoplasmata archaeon | reverse complement strand
CAATTAACCCCCATGATCGGTTGGGATGCTGCTATTTTGATAATTGTCCTATGTTCCGCACTGTCGATCATAGCCACCTGGAAGGGCATTCTGACCAAAACCGGATCCCTAACAGCCTTCTTCGTAGGGGTGATAATAGGGATAATGGGGCATTTCACCTGGGTCATACTTCTCCTGGTATTCTTCCTTACCAGCTTCCTGGCGACCAAGTATAAATTCGAATACAAGAGGTCCATGGGAGTTCAGGAGGGAAAGAGGGGAGAGAGGAGAACGAGCAATGTCCTGGCCAATGGCGCAGTGCCTATTTTTATCGCCATCCTCAGCTTCGAGAATGAGTTCTACCCTTATCTGGACAAGGGAATGGCATCTATAATTTTCATTTCAGCCATAGCCGTCGCCGCCTCGGACACCCTGGCCAGTGAGCTGGGCATCCTATCGAAAAAAGTGTATATGATAACCAATGGAAGGAGGGTGAAGCCAGGAGTGGATGGAGGTGTTTCCCTGCATGGGCAGATCTATGCCCTCATAGCCGCTGGCTACACCGCCCTGCTGGGCTATCTGATCTTTTCCTACTTCGATCTCATAGACTATGGCTGGTGGGTGATATTGATGGTGACTGGCATTGGATTTCTAGGATGCCAGGTGGACAGTGTCTTCGGCGCCACGCTCGAACGCGCGGGCATCATGACAAAATTATCAAATAACCTAACATCGATAGGCATTGGTGCGATCATCGCATGGTGGATACTAACATGGCTAATATGAAGATATTAATGGTGATATGTGATGGAATGGCCGATCGGCCCCAGGATGAACTGGATGGAAGAACACCTCTGGAGGATGCCAGTACTTCGACCATGAACAAATTGGCCAATGATGGGCAATGCGGCCTGATGAATCCCATCGGCATTGGAATAGTTCCAGGAAGTGATACGGCTCATCTATCCTTATTGGGTTATGATCCGTATGAATATTACTGTGGGAGAGGAACATTGGAAGCAGCTGGCCTCGGGATATACATGAAACCCGGAGACGTGGCTTTCAGGTGCAATTTCGCCACTTCGGATGAGAATCTTACAATACTTGACCGTCGAGCCGGACGTATCGCCTCCGGGACAGATGATCTGGCTGAAGCCATCAATGGATTGGAGATAGATGGCGTGAAGATAATATTCAGAGAGGCGGTGGAACATCGTTCTGTCATGGTCCTCAGAGGGCCTGGCCTGTCATCCAAGGTGACCGAGACCGATCCCCATCATGAGGGGCAGATCGCATGGAAATCCACAGCCACTGAGCCTGAGGGTGAAAAGACAGCCAGAATTCTCAATAAGTTTACCAAACTTTCATTCAACATACTTGACAAGCACCCGATCAACCAGGCCAGAAAGGCAGAGGGGCTGAAACCCGCGAACATCATACTGGCCAGGGGGCCAGGAGGAGTACCGGATATTCCCAATTTCATGGAAAATCATGGATTGAAGGCAGAGGCCATCGTGGGCATCACCCTGGTGAAGGGGCTATGCAGGATACTGGGAATGGAGGTTCCAGAGATAGATGGAGCCACCGGAGGAGCGGATACCGACCTGGATGCGAAGATGAAGGCCACTATCGAGGCGCTTTCAGACAATGACTTCGTGCTACTTCACATCAAGGGAACTGATGTATTCGGGCATGATGGAGATGCCATCGGGAAGAGGGACTTCATCCAAAAAGTGGATGATGAACTTGGCAATTTGATCGCCAACTTGGGTGATGATGTCCTCATCGCCATAACCGCCGACCACTCCACACCCGTATCCGTGATGGATCATGCATCAGATCCCGTGCCATTGCTCATCCATGGAAAAGGATTGAGGTCGGACATGGTGGAGAACTTCAGCGAGCTGGAGGTCTCCATAGGAGCATTGAATATCATAGATGGACAGGAATTGATGCTGCTATTGAAGGGACTGGCAGGGTGGAATGAGAAGTTCGGTGCCTAAGCCTTTTCTTTTGGTGATTTCTGCGCTCTTAGTTCGAATCGCTATGCTTCTCGAACTAATTATTTGCGAAATTTACGCAAATAAGGGCTAACCCTCCCGAATCAAACTCTCAATTTCTATTTGATCAGATACGAGTTTGATAAAATAAATGCGTAGGTT
>JAGLQE010000142.1 GCA_023137005.1 Thermoplasmata archaeon | reverse complement strand
TCCTTCCCCTCGGTGTCGATGGTGAAATTGGAGTGGACCATCCATTTCACTCCTCCGACCTTCATTCCCCTTGATTTGAATTCCTTTATCAGGGCCTCGGCAGTCGTGGTCTTTCCGCATTTCTTCAATCCAATAAGAGAAACGATTATCATTAGAAACAACCTAGCTGGCACTTGATGATCTTGATGTCCATCTTTGTCAATATCTGTGCGAATCCATCGACCGGAATTCCCAGTTCCTCAGCCACAGCGAAGCACTCGGCACAGGTTATCTCATCATTATGAGAGGCCTCGGCCAATTTTTCTTTTATCAATTCATTATCCACTTTTCCACTCTCCAACCTTTGCTCAACCACCACTTATCAGGTGGATCATCTGAATACTGGCCCCATCCGGGAACATTGTGGAACCAAAGGCAGGCTTCTTCACCAATTCTCCATCTATCTTGACCACGATAAGAGGGAAAATAAAATTCATGCGCTTCAATAGCTGGGTGATGGTCTCGCCCTCCACGAAATCTATCTGATTTCCATTTACTTCGATGGTCATTCACTGCCTCATGAACATCATACAAAACTGGCTTTAAATAATTTACCACTTAAATATTCTTAATTGGTTTTCAGGACAAGACCATCAGTATAAATCCAGACTTGTCTACGCAAGGATATCTCTTTTTACCTATGATGCGATATCCTATCAATGGCCATACCACGCGACCGCATGTACCTGAAGTTCCGCCTTTATGGATTCTTAAAGAACCTGCGCTTCTTCGACCCATTCATATTACTGTTCTTCATAGATGCTGGCCTGTCCTTTTTTTCTATCGGACTATTATACGCGATCCGGGAAATATTCATTAACATATTTGAGTTGCCAACCGGCTTCCTCGCAGACACCTTTGGCAGGCGGAAGTCAATGATCCTATCATTCTCATTCTGCCTGGTCGCATTCATCATATTCTACCTCTCTCCCGGGTTCTGGTTCTTCGCACTGGCCATGGTGTTCCTGGCCGCGGGCGAGGCCTTCAGGAGTGGCACCCACAAGGCCATGATACTTGACTATCTGAAAAGAAAGAAGATGATCCATAAGAAAGTGGAATATTATGGTCGAACTCGCTCTGCATCGCAGCTTGGATCAGCGCTATCAGCGCTCATAGCCATCGTCCTGGTCCTATACACCGGGGATTACAAGATCGTGTTCCTGGCATCCACAATTCCCTATGCTCTGGAATTATTCTTGATGGCATCGTACCCCGCATATCTTGATGGTGATATTGCCATAGATCGTGAAAGATCAAGAGCCGGCCTGAAAAGGTCATTCTCGGAAACATGGAACACGTTCCTCGGCATATTCAGGAATCGAAATGCCATGCGCGGCATCATGAACTCGTCTGTTTTCGGTGGTGTGTTCAGGTCATCCAAGGAATATCTCCAGCCGATATTGGAGGCCCAGGCGATAGCCCTGCCAGTCATTCTCTACCTTGCGGATCAGGAGAGGATCGCTATTCTGGTTGGCTTGACGTATTTCTTCCTTTATCTCATGACGTCTGCCACTTCCCGAAGCGCGGGAAGGATCGCATCCAGATTGTCGGAGGTATCCCGAGGGATCAATCTCACTTACATTATCGGCGGAGCATTCCTCCTCATATCTGGGATATCAGCATATTTAGAATTGTATCCAATAGCCGTCGCCGCCTTGATCGGTCTTTACATAGTCCACAATATCAGACGGCCGATGAATGTCGGCTATATCAGCGACACCATACCCAGCAAGGTCATGGCAACCGGCCTCAGTGTGGAATCCCAGGTGAAGACAATGGTGACCGCGGTCTTCGCACCATTGATCGGCTATTTAGCCGACTCATACGGCGTGGGCCAGGCATTGGCAGTGGTGGGCATCATCTATCTCGCACTGTTGCCAATGGTAGCTGTTAGAAAGGCAAATGCCTGAAAGAATATATCATTGATCTAACTCGGCCAGCACCTTGTCCAGTGCTTTCATGATACTACTTTCCGGCTTTCTGCCCAATAGGCTAGTGACCCTCTTTCCATAACTGAATATGATAATATTCGGGACGCCCATTATCTTGTATCTCCGGGCCAGTTCTCGCTCCTCCGCGACATTCACCTTGGCGAAGGCCACACGATGTTTATACCGCAAGGCCAGATGCCGTATTGCGGGTGCCATTTCAATACATGGTCCACAGCTTGGAGAATAAAAATCTATCAGAGATACCGGGTACAGGTTGATATAATCATCAAACTCTTTCTCCCCTATGGTGATCAGACCCTTTGGCCACTCGTCTTTGGGTGGTGGTTCCCGGTTCCGGTCAGGCTGCCATTTCCCCATTCCCATAAATCTTTTAAATCCCATTTGAAACACCATCCTTTATTGTACTATTCACTGTAACTCTTCTCGCCAGCCTCTATCGGAATATCGAGCCAGTTCTCCGGCGGTGCCATTGTACAGGCATAATTATGATTGTACGCGCACCATGGATTGTAGGCCTTGTTGAAATCCAATGTCCATTTACCATCTGAGAGATCATTTTTTGGCTCCATATCCAGGTATCTGCCTGCTCCATAGGTTTCCTTGCTGGATGTGGCATCCTTGAAAGGAACGAATATAATATCTTCTTTTGAATCTATTTTGTATGCCTGGAGAGTACATTTTATACCATCCATCTCAAAGTTAAATTCACCCCAGCAAATGAACTTCCGAGCATTGTCCTTGGAATCCCTGATCTCGACGACCTTCTTTTCCCCATGCTCATGAAGCTCCAACTTGAAGATGTATTTACTATCCAGGGGAAAGTAGGAAAGGCCACTGAACTTTCTCCTTTTCATGAATGGGATGGGTGACTGGTCATCTGTAGAGAGGCGCTTGTTCTTCTCTATCCGGCTCTTCTCCAATTCAACCTTCCAGGCATCGGGTTTTTCCATATCATCACTTCCTGATTTGCTATTTAATCAAAGATATTGCTCAAACCATTTTTCTGAACTCTTTGGCCGTGAAAGCCATGTACATCGGGTTCTGGAAAGACCCTGCCAGGCATCCGCAATTGGAGCAGTCAGTGCTGGGCCCGAAGCAGCGCCTCGTATTCCATTTCACATCAAAATGCAGGACATCGTCGCCCCAATAGCACCTGCCGCGGTGGTCCGCCACCTCGTACCATTCGATCATGGCATCACTGAGCATGAATTGCCTGGGATATGCTTTTTTAACTCTTTTCAGCTCATTCACAATGAGCTTCCTCTCTTCCGCCTTGATGTGCATGGGGATCTTGACCTCGGTGCCTGATGCGCAAATATTGCAAACAACTCCTCTGAAGCCATGTTTTTTCGAGAGCTTGACAATAGCTCCCAGCTCCTTGTAATTGTCCATGGTTATCGTCATGTTTATGGCCACGCGCTTGTCACCCGAATAGTTCTTCAGGATCTTGTCGAAAGTCCCCCGCCCTCTTATCGCGTCATTGGTTTTCCGCATGCCATCCAATGACACAAACAGGAGGTGATCGAATTTCTTAGGAATGAATATTGTACCGTTCGTTATAACATAAATGAAGGGAAATATTCTGTGTGCCAGCATGAGAACATCCACCCTAAGAGCTGGTTCTCCACCAACGAGCAGAACAAATCGAATACCCTGTTTATGAAGGTCTTTGAACCGCCTTTTCCAAACAGACAGAGGCAATTCCTTCTTCTCGAAAACCCCCTTGCCGTGAAAGTGATAGCAATGCTTGCATCTTAGATTGCAGTTATCGGTCACGTCGATCTCGGCGAAATACTTGATACCGCGGGTCTTTCTCTTCAATTCAAGATAGGCCAGATAGGGAATATCGAAGTCGTTCATTGTTTCACATAATCGCAAACATACAGCGTGGGCTTCTTCACATTGAGGATAAGGTCCTTGCCAGCGGGTATCAGCAATGTATCATATTGAGCTGGCACGATGTCACCTTTTCCAACACCCCAGGCGATCTCCCCATGCAGGAAGTGCATGGTCTCCTGATTGCCCCCGACATTGAATACGAACTCGCCCACCGGCAGATACCCGAAAGTGGATGGGGAAGGCTTGCCCTGGCCCTCGATGACCACGCTCATGACCCCATTGTCATATTCGTTTATCTTGCCAGGCTGGGTGCCCCGGAAATAATCCGCTATCCCTGGAAATGTCTCTGCCAGTACCTGAAAATCTATGTTCCGGCTAAGGAACATCTCTTTGACTTTTGAATCCATTTATCTTCCTCCTTTTGGCAGGGAATACTATTGATATAGATATGTTTTTGGAATTTTGATAGGACCGATTACGGAGAAGCAAGTATCTCATCAAACTCCGCCTGGGAGATGAATTGTGGAGAATAAGTACCGTTATTATTGTCTATTTCCGACATGAAGGAGCGCAAATGCTTCTGGGATCCGCTGTTTAGCTTATCATAGGTTGTGATGATGTCCGCTCTGTCAGTTCCCGCTGTAAGTTCATTGAGATCCTTGATATCCAGGTCCTCGATGGTCGCTCCCACGATCAATGCGTCCAGATAGGATGCATCGCCCTGCTCCACCAGGTCCTTGTACAGCTCATCCAGCATGGGGGAGGTAAAGACCCCGACACTATCGTCCTTGACCGGGTCCTCTATACCGTAATTGTCCAGAAGCACCTTTATCGCGTTCGTGTGGGTTTGCTCCGATCTCGCGATATTCGTGAAGATATCCACACCCCATCTCTCCCCCAGGGTATTGTAAACATCTCTTGCCAGCTTCTCCTCCTCACGCATTAGAACAAGGCCAGCGATCTCCCCATCACTCAATGGTGTTTCTTGATCTTCCAGCGTGGTGTATCCGTAGAATCCTACCAGGATCAGCAATGAAACAATTACAATGGCTATGAGATATTTTTTCGCATCCTTCATAATTATGGCTAATTGACATTTGCTTATAATTGTTTCACCGGATTAATACGTTCTACTGTGAGGTGTCATCAAAATTTCTTCCGTATCCGATCCACGAGTTCCTTCTCCTCGTCCTCGATACGATTCACAATGCCCCTTCCAGCATCTTCCGCCTGATGATATATCTCTCTTCCTCTTTCTTCTGTATGATTGGCCATGTCCCTCCCCCTTTCTTCAGCTCGGTCCATTCTCTGCATCGCCTCGCCCATCATGCTGGTGCTATGCTCCAATATGATCTTTCCCTTGAAGGTCAGCATGTGGTGCTTGCCCAAGCCCCTGGCCTTGTAAAAGAAGTAGGAGCCAACTATGAGCATTATCATGGAGAATATCAATACCCAGCGCACGTATCCGATAAGCACGGTGTCCACCACCACACTTTTGGAAAGGCTGAATCCGATCACGAACAAGGTCCAGGCGATGATGGTGAAGGCTGTGAGCAATATCGGCACCTGCATGATCTTGCTGATCTTGGATGACGCTCGGCCATGCCCCTGGAGGCGTTCGAGTATTATATCACGGTCATGAACGGTGTAGGCCAGTCTCCTTCCTGATGAGATACCAAAATGAATTCCAAGGATACCGAATATGATGATCACGAACTCCATGGGTAGCACAGGTGGGAATGGCACCATCTTGAACAAGCTGGTGACAAAGAGCAGGAGGGCGATCACCGTGATGGCCGCGCCGACAAGTAGCATGGGGTATTTGAGTTTGTGTTGTGTGGGCATTTGGTTTCTTCCTCACCACTTCTCCCA
>JAGLQE010000141.1 GCA_023137005.1 Thermoplasmata archaeon | reverse complement strand
GCAGATGTCGATAACCGTAGGGCAGAGTTGTTCCACTTCTTCGGCTGGCTCAGAGAGCTGGGCGTCACCACATTCCTTATCGCAGAGGCTTCAGATCAAGCCAATATTGTTCATGATGAGGATTTCCTGGCAGATGGTATCATCCGCCTGAGAAAGGAACAGATGGGATACGATGTATCCCGACAGATCGTCATTGACAAGATGAGGACCACCAAGCACAATACAGGTTATTTCTCACTCATGCATGATGGGAAGGATTTCTCGATAACACGAGTTATTGGGGATTGATATTATACTGGCTGTCTTGGCAAAGCCAAGACAGGCCGGATATTTCATTTAATAGCGTGAGCAATGCTTGAGCATTTTATGTTCCTGCCACAGTTTATTTAAACTCATTTCACATTCTGTGATGTAGAGGAGTGGAAGAGATGAAACGATTTATTACGATCTGGCTGTGTGCGGTATTAGTGTTTAGTTCTATGGTTATGGTATTTGACCAGGATAGCGTGGTTGAGGCTAAGGTGATTATTGAGAATGGTGTGAAATACACAACTCATACGGCGATAGATATCGACTCCAATAATGATTTCACTGCCTTTCGTGGTGTAAGTGCCGGGGATGGAAGTGCTGGCAACCCTTTTATTATTGAGGGGTGGGATTTTGATGGAGCAGATTATTCAGTTAGGATCTGGGATACGACTGCATATTTTATATTAAGAAATTGCTATATCCATGGTTCCTCAAATGTAGGACTGGATCTATATAATGTTAGAAACGGTATTATTGAGAATAATGTGATCTCTGATAATGATTGGGAAGGGGTCATGGTGAATAGTTGCTCAGATGTAATTATTCAAAATAATTCCATATCTGGTAATATGCATGGTATATGGGCTTTGGATGTTTATGATTTTGATTATTATTATAACCATATTCTTGATAATACTATCTATAATAACAACAATGGCATACTCCTTTCCAATAGTGCACATTTTACTATACAGGGTAATAATATTTATTCGAATTCCTGGGAGGGCATTAATTTCGCACTTCATTCGAAATATAATGATATTAGCAATAATAGGATATCATGGAACGGAAATCGTGCAATATACACTTCTTCAGTATATTCTGGCCCCAACGATATATATAATAATATTTTCATTTCAAATGGTGTATTGGATATTGCTGATAACATTTGGAACAAATCTTATCCAACAGGAGGAAATTACTGGAGTGGTTATTCGGGATCGGATATCTTTTCAGGTCCAGATCAGGACCAGCCAGGCCCAGATGCGATAGGCGATACTCCCTACAGCTTTTCAGGTGGGACGGATATGTATCCCTTGATGTGCATCCCACGTACGCCAATTCGAATAAATTCCAATGCTAATTTTACATCCGCGAATGGAGTGACTGGTGGAAATGGAACCGCTGGTAACCCATGGATAATTGAGGGTTGGGATATCAACGGAACAGGATATGGGTATTGCCTCTATATTGGAAATACAACAGATTATTTTGAAGTC
>JAGLQE010000140.1 GCA_023137005.1 Thermoplasmata archaeon | reverse complement strand
CAAGGCTAGCCCCTCCCTTCCCTTTAATTTCATTAAGATATTGTGTACATTTTGATTCAGTAATGTTAACTCTCTGTGTATTTCAGCGACTTTCTGCATATGGCCAGCATAGCTGAAAGGGAGGGGCTAGAGTTAAAGGATCAATGTATCTGCAATGACCTTTTACTCCGGCCCTTCCCTTCCCGACTCTAAGTAAAACTTCGCTGTTAGGTCTGGAGTTAAAGGATATCGATGTATCAACACTGCCTTTTACTCCTGCCCCCTGTTCCTCACTCTTTCTTCATGATGACTCAGCAACAACACACTGAACACCCACTTCTCCACCGGGCTACTGGTCGAGCTTATGCCTTCCCAATAAATTCGATCAAAGCAACAACACCATATATATATCAATACATTATTACGAAATAGTAACACATTTGAAATGTAATTTCACATATTATTATGGTCATAACCCTGTATATTTCTCTCATGTTAAGGCACTGGCTCAATATTATTCGGCACAATTCTTTAATAATAGTTAATATTATCAATCGTTAATGATTTGGAGGAATTATTTTTGAAAATACGCACGAAGTTATTGACAGGCTATCTGGCCATAATAATATTGGTCGTTCTCATAGGGGGCGTCGCTCTCTCCATGAACTACAATACGGGAGACCAGTTGGAGGAGATTGACAATAAATATTGGCAGGGTTCCAAGGCTGTGATGGATCTGAGAACCAATATCTATGCCATGCAGGGCCATGCCATGTGCTATGTGAATGAGGAGCCGGAAGCCATTGAGGAGATAGAGGAAT
Organism: Thermoplasmata archaeon; assembly: GCA_023137005.1. GTDB lineage: Archaea > Thermoplasmatota > Thermoplasmata > SG8-5 > JAGLSY01 > JAGLSY01. The sequence goes on along the minus strand of JAGLQE010000140.1, from coordinate 1,281 downwards.
TCAAGGAGGAGATATCCGAGAACCTCTTGGATATGGAGGAGTCTGGATTATTTGACGTGACCACCCTCAATACCATCGATGACTCTGTTGATGAATTTTATGATACGATCTCCGAGGTCTGTGCAGTGGTCGATACGGGTATCGATGCCGATATAGATGTGACCGTGGAGGAGATGGATGAGCAGGCTGAGGAATTCAAGGAATATCTTGAGGGCATCGAGGAGGATGCCAAGTCCGAGATGGATATGCAGATACTGGATCTCGATGATTCACTGGCCTTTGCCAATACACTGATCTTGATCACGATGGTCATCGTCCTCGGATTTGGACTTGTATTCTCATTCTCGGCCTCAAAAAGTATCTCATCACCGATAATCATGATGACCAAGGCGGCCGATGAGGTCAGCTCGGGTAAGAAGGATGTGGAATTCCTGAATATCGAGGGAGACGATGAAATTGGAACACTGGCCAAGTCCTTCAATCGGATGATAAATAGTGTGATGCTTGCGATCGAAACATTGGAAGGCAAGGAAGAATAGGTGGAATACCCATGAATGACTTTAACCTGGAAGATATCGAGAACATAGTCATGGAATACTCCGGGCCAATGGGCAAGTTCGTGGTGAGGAAGCAAGTGAGAGACCTTCGATCGTCCATTGACCAGATGACCGAGCCAGAGAAAAGAACTCTGATAACCAATATCATAAATGGAGCAATATTCAATGAAAACTATCAGAGGGAATGCCAGAAGAGGCTGACTGACAAATTAATAGGAAAGATCATGATAAGTTAATGTTCACTTGACTGCTCCTGAGCCAATTCCGACATAAGCTTATTAGATAGCTTGCATTTTGTCTGGATATGCACCTCAAGACCATCCTCGTATCCAAGAAGGCCGCCCTGCTGGGAATGCTGGGCCCGGTCATCGGCATAGCTGGCATATTCATCTCCATGGCTCTGTCGCCTGATTTTAGTTGGTCAGAGCATGCGCTTTCTGATCTGGGGATCATGGAATATGGTATATTCTTCAATACTAGCTTGATAATTTGCGGGATATTTTACCTCCTCTTCTCCATTGGACTATTACTAAACATTGGCCGGGAGAAAATAGGCATGAGAATAGGCAGCCTCTTCCTGATACTGGCTTCTATTGCTCTAGCCGGGATCGGTGCCTTCACAATGGATGATGCCACCTATGCCGTCCATTTCATCTTCGCGATGTCCTTTTTCGCCCTTGTATTGCTGGCTTACATTATTCTGGGTCTATCGATGATAAAGGAT
>JAGLQE010000014.1 GCA_023137005.1 Thermoplasmata archaeon | reverse complement strand
TCAGCCCCTTTGGTTAAGGCATCAATCACTAAATTGGGGTGAACCATACCGGAACACATTACCCGGATTATGCGTATATTGGGCGGATACTGTATTCTGGAGACACCAGCTAAATCCGCCCCGGCGTATGAACACCAGTTACAGCAAAAAGTTAAAATCAGCGGCTCAAAAGCTTCATTAACCATTTTTCCCTTATTCTACCCCCAGCGCAGCCTCAACCATTGCTGATATTTGGTCAAGCTTAAATCCTTTGATAAAGATGCCTTTCTTGGGGCAAGTAGCTTGACATACCCCACACCCTTTGCAGGCGGTTTCATCAACTTCTACACTCTTCTTGACTGCGCCATCTTTCATATACTCAATCAGGGTAATCGCTTCATATGGACAGGGGTCAATACAATAAGCGCAACCATCACAGTTTTCGTCCACCACCTGCGAGATACAGGCTTCCAGTTGAATCTGCTGTTTGGAAAGTATCGTTGAAGCTCTTGCCGCAGCGGCACTCGCCTGGGTGATAGTTTCATTGACTGACTTGGGACTATGTGCCAGACCACAAAGGAAAATACCCTCGGTGGCAAAGTCCACTGGCCTCATCTTGACATGGGCTTCCAGGAAGAATCCGTCCTTGCTCTGCGGTACTTTCAATATCGGAGCCAGCACCCCATTGGATTCAGGAGGTATGGTGGCCGCGCTTAGAACGAGGGTATCAGGCTTGAGCTCCAGTGTCTCTCCCAGTATCGGGTCGTCCACACGAACTGTCAATCCTCCATCATTGGTGACCTCCGGGTTCTTCTCATCATCATATCTTATGAAGACCACGCCCTTCTCAGCCGCCTCTCTATAATAATCCTCATTGAAGGAGTAGGTCCTGATATCCTTGTTCAGAACATATATCTGGGCCTCTGGGTTTAGTTCCTTTATCTTTAGAGCGTTCTTTACAGCCGTTGTACAGCATATCCTCGAACACTGTGGGTTCTCGTCATTCCTTGAACCAACACACTGTATCATGACCACCGTACCCTCTGGAACCTTTCCTCCAGCTATGGAGGCCTCCAGCTCCTTCTGGGTGACTACCTTCTCATCCTGGCCATACATGTATTCCTTGGGCTTGTATTCCTTGGCACCGGTTGCCACGATTATTGCTCCATTACTGATGAGTGTGTCATCGGCCAGTGTGGTCTCGAAGTTCCCGACGAAACCATTCACTTCTTTCACGGTATTGTTCATGTGAACTTCGATAAGTGACTCTTTTTCCACTTGAGCGATAATTTCCTTCAAAGCCTCTTGTGGTTCCTTGTCAGAGCCCAAAAGATAATGGATATCCTTCAGGTTTCCTCCCAGCTCGCTCCCCTTCTCGATCAGATGGGTCTTTATTCCATTACTGGCAGAGCCAAGGGCGGCGGTCATTCCAGACAATCCTCCGCCGATCACCACAAGTTCCTTGGTTATATCGATCGTCGGCTGGTCCAGTGGCTCCAGCAATCGGGCCTTGGCAACGTTCATCTTCACAAGGTCCATGGACTTCTGTGTGGCCTTTTCCGGCTCCTTCTGATGAACCCAACTGCACTGGTCCCTGATATTCGCCATCTCGAAGAGATACTTATTAAGACCAGCTTCCCTGATAGTATCTTGGAACAATGGTTCATGAGTTCTTGGAGAGCATGATGCTATGACTATCCTGTTCAGGTTATGCTCCTCGATGAGGTCCTTGATAAGCTCCTGGGTGTCCTGGCTGCAGGTGTAGACATTGTCGGTGGCATAGGCAACATCCGGTAATGAGCGGGCGTACTCGGCCACGGCCTTGACATCCACCGTTCCTGAGATATTGGTTCCACAATGACATACGAACACACCTATCCTGGGCCTCATCCCGTAAACGTCCAGCTCTGGGGGGTAATCCTTGTCCCTGACCATCGTGTTTCGCTGGTCAGATATGGAATAGGATGCCATTGCTGCCGCACCCGATGATTGGGCCACGGTCTCGGGAATGTCCTTTGGTGATGATGACACACCAGATACGAAGATCCCTGGCTTGGAAGTTGATAGTGGGTTGAAGGTGGATGTTCTGCAGAAACCGTAATCGTTCAGGTCAACACCCAGTTTGGCTGCCAGTTCCTTGAAGTCCTTGGAGGGCTCCAGACCAACTGATAGAATTACCATGTCATACTCTTCCTCAACTAGTTTTCCTTCCTCCACGCGCTTGATGACCAGGCTGCCGTCCTCCAGCTCCTCGACATAGGGCACGCGACTGTTCTTGAAGATCTTCACGCCATATTCGTTCACAGCCCTCTCTTTATACTCTTCAAAGCCCTTACCGAATGTCCTGATGTCCATGGCATATATGTGGGCTTCCAGGCCCGGAGAGTGCTCCTGGGCGATTATCGACTCTTTGACAGCATAGGTACAGCAGACACTGGAACAGTATGGGTTAGTATTGCAATCCCTGGAGCCAACACATTGAATGAAAGCTATCTTCTTTGGGTCCTTGTGATCATATGGCCTCATGATGTGGCCGCCAGTCGGTCCCGAGGCACTCAGCATCCTCTCGAACTCCAGTGATGTTATGACATTCTTGTATTGTTCATATCCGTATCCCGGGGATCTGGCCGGGTCGAAGACATCTGTTCCCGCGGCTATGACGATGGAGCCAATATCAACATCAAGAACTTCTTCTTCCTGGTCGTACTTTATGGCCCCTGCCTCACAGACCTCTTCACAGGTCTTGCACTCGCCGGTCTGATAATATATGCAGATATTCTTGTCGATAACAGGTATCTTCGGAACTGCCTGTGGGAATGGTATGTAGATAGCGTTCCTGGTACCCATGCCATGCTCGAACTCGGACATGACGGGAATTGGCTTATTGCCGCTCACCCTTTCCACCTTGGTCTGGGTGAATCTCGTGGTCGGGCATATATAGGCACATGCCCCGCAGGTTATACACACATCGGATTTCTCCATGTACGGGGTTCCAAGTTCCTTCTCCATTCCACGACCCTGGAAGTCAATTGCCTGGATTCCCATCCTCTGGCACATTCTGACACAAAGGCCGCATAGAATGCAGTTATCATCGTTCTTCTTGAACCTCAGTTCTCCCACGCCATATTCCTCGGCCAGGTTCTGCAGGACCTCCTCATCCGGGCATCGGGCCAGCAGCAGTTCGATTGTCATCTTCCTGCTCTTCCTGACCTTCTCGGAATCTGTTTGAACCTTCATTCCTTCCTTGACCGGAAGGGTGCAAGCGGTAGTCACCTGAGACCAGCCATCACCCATCCTCTCGACCATGCAAAGCCGGCATCCACCGTATTCTGGAAGGGTATCCAGATGGCAGAGGGTGGGGATGATTATACTGTTCTTTTTAGCAACTTCCAGAACTGTCTGATCAGGCTCTGCTTCGTACATTGCTCCGTTTATCTCGATATTGACCATTTTATTTCCCCCCCGAGGTTATCTTCACAGCTCCAAAGTTACACACCTCGTAGCATGTTCTGCACTTGGTACAGATGTCAAGGTTGATGGAATGGGGTTGCTTTGTCTCGCCGGAAATCGCATTGACCGGGCATCTCTTGGCACAGAGAGTACAGCCAGTACATTTTTCCGTGTCTATTGAGAATGATATGAGCTCCTTGCACACACCGGCCGGGCATTCCTGATTTTCGATATGGGCCAGATACTCGTCCTTGAAGTATTGCAAAGTGGACAAAACTGGATTGGGCGCAGTTTTTCCAAGACCGCACAAGGAAGCTTCTTTCACATATTCTGCCAGTTCCTCCAAGAGTTCCAGGTCCTTCATCTCGGCCTTTCCATCACAGATATCTTCCAGGATCTCCAGAAGCCGGGCATTCCCCTCCCTGCAGGAGGAGCATTTTCCACAGGATTCGTCCAGATTGAAATCAATGAAATACTTGGCCAGGTCCACCATGCAGGTGTCCTCGTCCATGACGATCATTCCACCAGACCCCATCATGGATCCCACACGGGTCAACTCGTCAAAGTCAATTGGTAGGTCGGTCATGGAGGCAGGTATGCATCCGCCAGATGGTCCACCGGTCTGAATGGCCTTGAACTCCTTGCCTTTTGGTGTTCCGCCGCCGATATCGAGAACTATCTCCTTGATGGTCATTCCCATGGGAACCTCCACCAGGCCAGTATTGTTTATCTTGCCCACAAGAGAGAAAATTTTAGTTCCCTTGCTCTTCTCGGTACCTATCTGGGAATACCACTCCGCGCCCTTGTTGATTATGAGCGTGACATTGGCCCAGGTCTCGACATTGTTGAGTACCGTGGGGTAGCCCCATAATCCCTGCTCTGTGGCATGGATGTGCTTGGCTCTTGGCTCGCCCACCTTTCCTTCAATGGACTGGATAAGGGCTGAGGATTCTCCGCAAACAAAAGCTCCCCCTCCCTGGTATATCTCGATATCAAAGTCAAATCCGCTTCCGAGAATGTTCTTGCCCAGGAGGCCCATCTCACGCGCTTTTTCCAATGCAATGGAGAAGTGCTTGATGGCCAGTGGGTACTCCGCTCTCACGTAAATATAACCATAATTGGAGCCAACCGCATAAGCGCCGATTATCATTCCCTCGACAACACTGTGGGGGTTGCTTTCCAGGACATTTCGGTCCATATAGGCTCCAGGATCACCCTCATCAGCATTGCAGATGACGTACTTCTTCTCTGCCTCGAACTTCATGGCAGTGTCCCATTTCCTTCCGGTCGGGAAACCACCGCCGCCACGGCCTCTGAGACCAGATTGCTTGATGGATTCCACGATCTCTTCAGGCTTGGATTTGATGGCCTTCTGGAGGGCAGTGTATCCCCCAATCTTGATATAATCCTCTATCTGGGTTGGGTCTATCTCGATATTGTTGGCCAGAAGATTTCTCATCTGCTTCTTGTAATATGGATTCTCATTCTCATAGGTGACCTTTTCCTTGGTGGCCTTGTCAGTGTAGAGGAACTTCTCCACTGGCTTTCCATTGACCAGGGTCTCATTGACTATCTCCTCAACACTGGCGGACTTCACCCTCTGGTAGAGAATGCCAGGCTTGTCATCCTTTCTGAAGACCACGATGGGCTCTATCTCACAGAATCCCAGACAACCGGACTCACGAAGGTCTATCTTGTCTGTCAATCCCTTCTTGTCCATCTCCTCACGGAAGGCTGCCAGAACTGCCTTGCTACCCTGGGCCTCACCACAGGTTCCCGAGCCAACGATGACTATGGGCTTTGTCTGGACCTTGCCAAGTTCATCTCTAAGCTTGTTCAGGTCTTCGGGGCTGTTCATTCGGTTCATTAAGCTCCCTCCAGTTTGGTTATTACCTTGTCAACCTTGTCGCCGTCCAGATTACCATGGATCTCTTCATTTATCATCATAACAGGCCCGATAGCACAGGTTCCCAGGCAGTTGACTGTTTCATAGGAGAACAATCCATCTTCGCAACCTGCGATCCTGGTCTGGATACTTTCCCTGATGCTTCTTGCACCCCTCACATGGCATGCTGTTCCCATGCAGACCTTGATATGATACTTGCCGCGCTTCTCCAGGCTGAATGACTTGTAGAATGTCACGATCTTATATATCTCGGCAAAGGGCATTTCCATTTTGAAGGCCAGGTATTCCAGCACATCCCTGGGCAGATAAGAGTATTGGTTATTGACATCCAGTAATATCTGGATGATGGGGTTAGGAAGGTTGGAGTGGTTGGAGACCAAACCATCAATGAGCTCCTTATCCCGCACCTCTGGCTCAGGTATCTTCTCAGGAATCTGGATCTTCAGCATGATGGGGCAGTTCTCAGTACAGAGACCGCAGCCAGTACACTTGTCCACATCCACGGACCTGGGTTTCTTCAATATCTTGGCATGGAAGTTCCCATCCTCCCCCTCCACTGAGACAAGCTCAGAGTATGTCAGGAGTTCGATATTTTGGTGCCTTCCAGCATCCACCATCTTCGGTGCTTCGATACACATCGAGCA
>JAGLQE010000139.1 GCA_023137005.1 Thermoplasmata archaeon | reverse complement strand
CAACCCCCATATCAGGGTGATAAGTCCTATGACGCCCATTATTGCCGCATAAGCAAGAAGTGCATTGAGATCAAAATTCATTGGGTCTGAATAATCAGGCATTGAGACGAGATTTGTAGCTATCACTATACTGCTAACTATCCCCATAATGAATCCGGGCATTCCAGCATAACCCATGAGCGCGATGGTTTTTTTGACATCATTTCTTCCCTTAAAATATTCGGATATCTTTGCTGATAGCCAGCTGGCCACTAATGAGGATAAGATCCCTAGTGGCAATGTGATCACAGCTAATGTTACCCAGGAAATAGGAAGTTCGGAACCCATTCCTATGATAATATTATCCAAACCAGATATTTGATAAGCTAAGAATGAGATAGTTGATGATAATATTGCAAATAGGATCAATAATGCAATTCCGATCTTCATATTAGAAATATGGTACAATTTCACAAATGCTTCTTTTGGCTTGAACATTGCCTTGATCAGAAGGTCAGGTGAAAATTTAGGTGTCTTGTCCTCAAGTTCATACAAACCTGGATAATTCACTTTTGAATTATAATTCGGGTTCGCCCAAACATCATATGGTATCACCTCACCAGTTTCTGGATTGATATTCACTGTGGCCGTACAGCCTTGGCAATAATAATACCCCTGATGAGGTGACATATAACCAACTGGACCATTATGGACTGTTCCACAACTCGGGCATATTATTGAATAGACTCTATCTTGCATGAACCTTCCCACTCCAAGTGGGTGTATCATCGAACGTGCTTAAAAGGATATCTCAGTATCTATTCATTATTGACCAAGTTAAAGCCCTCATTGTTCACTCATTATTAACCAAGTCTCTGAAACGATAGAAATCATTTTTCAGCATCTCTCCTCCCAGGTAGAGTAAGAGTATGTAGATGATCCCTCCAAAGATAGCGAACATGAATATGTGGGGCACCCTGATCTGAATATCCCATTGCCATATCAGGAACTTCAAGATCACGTACATTATGCCCGAGGCCAGGAAATGAATGATGATCCTTGGATGGGGTATGAAGCTTATTGCTTTCATCGCTCTCAGCCTGTAACCGAAGAAGGCCAGTGCATTGGCGCACAGCATCGCGATGGCGGCTCCATTGATCCCATTCGTCCATTCTATGTCACTGATAAATCCATCTCCCGGGATCAGGATGAGCCCGAGCATTATGTTCAATCCCAATGAGACACCTGCCACCAGACCGAGGTACCCGTAGTACTTCTTCTGAACAAGGAATAGGAGTGAGGGGGTGGATAGAGCGACAAAGAGCCCGGCCACGGCCAGTATCATCACTGCATCGCTGGCGGCCCCGAAATCAGATCCCAGGAACTGAGTGGGTAGATCAAAGGAGAAGGCGATGTAGAAGGTGGTGACCGGCACGGCCAGGAGTGTGATATACCTCTCCGTAAGCCTTAATGACTCGGCCAGTGTTTTTTTGTTCCTCTGGAATTTTGTGACCGCTCCTCCTAAGATCGTGCCTATGGCGGCCGATGAGGCTCCGATGAAGATCACTATCCTCTGAGCTCCGAAGTAAAGGCCCAGATCACTCAGGGTCCACCAGTGCCAGACAAGTATCTTATCTATGCTGAGGATGAGGGAAGTGAACACTATGAAGGGCATGATCTTTCGGGAGATGTCGGTGAAGACCAGGATTATCTCATCGTCCTCCTTCTGCTTCTTCATCTTGCGGGAATTGAACAGGATAAGCACGAGCCCCATGACCGATGCTACCAGGTAGATGAAGGACAACATGAAGGACCCCATTTGATTCGCCTCCAGGAAACCCAGCTTGAATATACAGACCACCAAGGAAAATTTGACAAGGGCATCCACGAGCTCGAACCCCCTCTCCACCCACGGGTCCTTCTTGACCTTGGCTCCGGTTATCCATATACTGGCCAGGCTATTGGATACAAAATACCCCATCATCGGGACCATGGCCGCGATGATCACAACGGTCGATCTGACAGGTGTCAGATAGGATTCATAGACCACAAGAAGAAAACCCATGACGATGGTCATCAGCAGGGTGAGAATGAGCTTGGTCCTCCTGAAGTGCGCGTAGCACCTGGCATATGAAAATCCCTTGTCCACCGTGGCCTGTAATGCGAAGACCGACCCAAGATCCCCGATGAAGACCACTGACCCCACAAATGACAATAGAAAGGCCAGGGCTCCCAGCATCTCCACACCCAGGCTCCTGGCAATGAAGAGTAAAGCCATGGTATTGAATATGGCTGTAGCAAAGGAACCGATTATCAGCCATATCTTCGCACCTTTTCGGGGTGCTTTTTCCTGTTTCTCTACCATTGTTAATCCTATGTGTATTGCAGAATGAGATAAATACTATTTGCAGAGTATTTCCAATGATGTGATGCGAGGGTCTGGCCTTCAACTACTGCCCTCTTCTATACGTGATCGTACAAAGTCTCTATCAAGGGAAGCCAATAGGAAACCAAGTCGCGGACCACGGTTCTTTCCCAGGAATATCTTGTAAAGGGCCTTGAAGCACTGGCCAGCCTTCAATTCGCAAACCTGAGATGTATCGTATATTGTGTCATGGATCGGGCCAGCTACCCACTCAACGTCGTTCAATCTGGTTGAAAGCGCCTTGAGGAATTTCAATTGATTTTCATCAAGTTCTATATCTGGCATATCTTTCTGGATGGAGAATTTGACATCCTCTGGAGCATTGGTATCCAACCAGTTCATCACTGCCAGCCCCTTAGCCCTGCTTCGAATATCCAGGCTATCTGAGCCACTGGTCCTTGCCAGCGTGTTCACGACACCGTCCCAATCGATATTCCCATCCAGATCGAGATTGGTTTGGATCGTCGAGACCAGATGAGAGTAGGATACCTGTCCAAGATGTTCTGGCACCCCGTTTATCTGGGCCAGTTCATAGCTTCTTTTGATGTCCTCTATCTCCTTCTCAGGAACATTGGATGTATCACCGAAGAACACTCGCTCTGAATTCTCATAATCCTCAGCCAGCTTTGGGATCGCAAACCCGAAGTCAATGGTCTTGTGGCTTGTTGGTTGGGATCTGAAAAAGAAGTACTTGGCTATCTCTGGGGTGGCTATATCGATCATATCTCCGATGGTCAAGATACTGCCTAGTGATTTGCCCAGACGTTGTCCTTTGTGAATGATCCATTCGTATGGAACTGGTATAGGTGCTTGACTTCCAAAGACCTGTTCGCAGATTATCTTGCTGGACTCATATGTTCCACCAGCCGCCATGAGATCCTTCCCCATGGGCTCGCATGTAACACCCAGATGGCTCCATCTAGCTGCCCATTCCACTCTCCAGGGTAGTTTACCTTCTCGAATACCGACCTCGCCCTCATGGTCGCAACCTGGGAAATGGGTCTTTCCAGCAACTCCTCCTTCGCATTTGTATTGAACTTTATCTCCCTCAAAAGAATGTGCCTTTGTGGTCAATATCTTGCCACATTCTTCGCAGATGGGGAAGAAAGGTAGCCAGTTGTCTCCCTTCTCGCTTCCCGAGACCTCGTAGAGAATGTTTTTGATCTCATCTGCTTTCTCCAATGCAATACGGATCACTTGGTCATATTTTCCATCCTGGTACATCTGGGCGACCGAGATCGCTTCGGGCCTGACATCTATCTTTTCCAGGTTCTCAAGAAATGGTCTTGTGAAATGTTCCCTAAAGGAACCACAGCACCCCTCGGGGCAGGGCAGATGAGCTGCTGGTAATCCCAGGTATTGTTTGAAATCCTTTGGTAGCTGGGGAGGTAATTTTCTAAATCCGTCCATATCGTCCATTATCCAGATAGCTCTGGAAGTTCCACCCCTCTCGATGATTGCCTTGTGTATCCCATCCCCATAAATGATATCACTGGCACTACCAAGATGTGGCTGTCCGGATATTCCCGTGCCACTCTGTACGATATGATCTTTGCCGAACTCTAATAACTTCTCGGCGTAAACGTCCACCCAGTGCATTGTATTCACCAATAT
>JAGLQE010000138.1 GCA_023137005.1 Thermoplasmata archaeon | reverse complement strand
CCAGTTCAAATCTGGGCGGGCCCATACTTTTATTTTGAGTCGTCAATAATAATAGCCCGCCCCGATTCTTCCACTTCACGGCAACCCCATCTTGCTCGTCGAATCCGCAAGCAAATGGCTGATATACCCCAGAACAAAGAAGAATGGAGCATGATACCAGGGATCTTGAGCATAGAAATAGCTCACCACCCCCACTACCAGTAGGCACACCAGCATCACCCGGCTGTGGAAGAATCCCCGGTGTCTGTACCCGCCCCGGCTTGATGGCTCGATCCAATCCGGCATGCGGCTCCCCATGATCGTGATGAAGAAGTAGAGGGGCAGGATCCAATATGGGGGCATGATATTGAAATGATCGAAAGCCAATATTACCAGGACAAAAAAGATCACGCCTACGAACATATGCCCATGCTTTCTCATAATGATGCGACGGCATCCAGAGTATATAAATCAGGATACGGGGTGGATGAAAGTATTGAGGGGGTCTGCAGAACCGCAAATATCCAAAATCGAAAACCATAAATACACTCCAAATACATATTCCTTCAATGGCTGCAAAATTACCTGGGAATATCTTGGGGGCTTCGATGGTCTCCTTATTTATTGGAATTTATCTGATCTATTTCGGCCTGTCGGAGGGGATTTCCGGGGCAGAACTTTCCGAGACTGGGGGTCAATTTTCCGATATCTACTCGACCTTCGGGAACCTTTGGGAATTCTTCGGTCTGCTCTACATGGGCCTCGGAGTGATCTGTCTGATCATCGCAATGGGTCTGATGGGCATGAAAGAAGGTGCCAGAAGGAATGGTGTTCCACTTTTCTGGTCCATAGCCATCATGAGCTTTTTTTACGGCGCGATACTGGGCTATATCGATCCAATACTGGGAGTATTACCCATGTTGATAGCTGGAACCTGTGTGGGCATGGCCGTGTTCTTGCGAAGCCATAATGTTAAAGAGACCATCGAGTTCCAGGGGCAGGGCAGAGGGGTGATCGGAAGTACTGGCTCATATCATGATCTCAGAAAGGCTGAAAAAGCAGAGAAAAAAGCCATGAAGAGAGGACGTGATCACGAGGTCAGGCACGCGGGGCCAGTTCATATCAAGCAGGCTGTATCTCAGCAAGAAACCCAAATCACAAGGAAATGCTCCAGATGCGGGACCGTGAATGTTGGTTCCAAAATGACCTGCAAGATGTGCGCGAATGATCTGGATTGAGTTTGTATAAAATTTTATCCAGGCTGCCGGCTCAAAGATATATCTTCTCTTTCTCGCCTTTAACTCCAGCCACCAATTCAA
>JAGLQE010000137.1 GCA_023137005.1 Thermoplasmata archaeon | reverse complement strand
TCAGCGAGAGTATCCGCAGGACCGGGGAGTATGCCACTGATATTTCTGAGTTGATGATTAATCAGCTTGTTAATGAGTAAGTACGCAAATTATTTATTGGGACTTGTGCATTTAGTTAAGTGAGAGGGTGGCTTATGGAAAAAAGAATGAAAATTATTGCATTAATCCTAGTAATTCTAATTGTCATCAGTTGCTTTTCATTTTGGTATTTTATTAATAATCTTGATTTTGGTTGGTCTGGCAAACAATATTCAAGTGTTCAATTGAGTGTAAAATCCACTTGGGACCAGAACTATACTAATGATACAATTGTTTCAATTGCTGAGGCATTAGAAAATAATGGTTATAACGTTACTGTTCATAAATTAAATTGGGTTGATGATAGTGATTTACCAGATCCATTGGATATATACAGGCTGGAGATAAGACAAATTGATAATGAAAGTGCTGGTGACATTATATTTACTTATCATATTTATGACAATTCATCAGTAGCGATTGTATATGTGAATAATTTAATTTCATTGCCTGGCCCATCAAATACAACAGAAGCCATGTATAATTGCGTGAACAATGTATTTTCCAATATTGATAACACTCTTAATTGGGATTCAGCAACTTGGGGATTTTCTTGGATGACTATGACCAGTGATGGGGTTGACTATTACTATGGATATCCTCTTTCTGAAACCAGACCTGCCGAATGAGCCGGGTAGGTAGGAGAGGAATGAGGCCAATGCAGAATTCAACAAAGTATTTACCAGCGAACATGCCCCGTCTAATTGAACCGATAGGACCAAGGCGGGCGGGGTACTCTCAGTGTCTTGCCAGTGAGTGACAAACCCAGAGTGCTACCTATTCGGGCACCTCGCCAGGAGTCCAACGATGGGCGAGGGGGTTCAAACTCTGACCATTGGATTCGTCTCTCTTTATACTAGATACATTTTAATATACATACATGATTTCAGAATACATGGCCAGAGAAAGAAAAGCAGATGAAGTTGTGACCTGCGAGGTCGCCAACTGCAAGAACGAATCAGCTCGATCCCTATCCAGGAAGAAGGTGGACAAGGTCCTCTCCCACAGCCTGACTGGCAGTGGTAGTAAGGTCAAGATCTGCAAGGATCATTACAAGGAATTCAAGAAGAAGACCAAGAAAGAAAAGAAATTGGATTCCCTTGGGTGGTGAACCACATTCCCATGCAGAAGATCAAGAGCGGGGTCTATGGGTTAAATCGACTCATGGACGGAGGTATCAATGAGAATACCATAACCGCCGTCATTGGTGCTTCTGGAGCTGGCAAGACGACCTTCGCGACCTATTTTTTAAAGCGTGGATTGGAACTGGGAGAGGATGGCATATTCATCACCCTGGATGAGTCCCCCAAGCAGATAATCAAGGCCGTGGTCGAGATGGGCTGGGAAGATGTGGAAAATTACATTGACGAGGGGAACCTGGTCTTCGTGGATGCCGGTGGTAGAGAATTTTCAGATTTTATCAAGAACGAATTATCAGGTTTCGTGGATGACTGGCAGGGTTACAAGGCCAGAATAGTCATTGATCCGCTCACTCCTGTATTATGGTCCACGGAACACAAATACGAGCAACGCGACCTGGTCTCCACATTGTTGAGGGGAACAAGAAACATTGGAACCGTGGTCTGTACATTGGAAGAGCATGGTGTTGTGGGGGACCTTTCAGGTCC
>JAGLQE010000136.1 GCA_023137005.1 Thermoplasmata archaeon | reverse complement strand
TATTTAAATATTTACATAAAAATATATTAATTAGAGGAAAGAGAAATGAAGGAAATATCATTCAATTTCATCAAAGACATAATCTTCCCAATCACGCTTTCCCAGAAGTATATCGAGTTCCGGGGGTGTGAGTATCGGGACCGAATAGGCCAGATGATCGTCTATGGCCAGTCTCGGGCACGCGGTTGACACCCATGCATCCACCTTGAAAGCATCGAGCAGTGGTGGAGATACATTCTCCAGCTCGATGATCGTGGACGCCTTTCCTGCCTCTCTCAAGGTTTTGGATATCTGGATGGTTAATTTCTCTCTTCTCTGTCCTGGCTTGGTAGATAGGATTATGCCAAAGACCTTGGCATCCCGGGCCCTGGTGATCGTGGCATGCCTCTGCCTCAGTACCCGGTCCTTGAGATCCGCTATTTCGCGTATCTCATTCAGATCTGGATCGGCGATCAGCACATCTTTACGAGTTCCCAGTGCGAGGGCCAGTGGGTGGAAATTACCAGCTCCAACAAATAGAAGCATGTCCACATCCTGGGCAATGGCTCCGGCTGCCGAGGTATTGCATCCCAGCACCTGGCCTTCCATGAATAACCTATCGCCTCCTTTGCCAATGATGGCCTCGATACCTTTTGATGTGAGATGATCTCTCACTTCTTCTTTCCTGTGCATGTATTGGGGAGTGAAGATAAGGCCCACCCTGCCCTTCAGAAGAGGTATGGCCTCGTTCACTATCGGTATGGGGTCGGTCATGGATCTGGCTGGAATGAATAGTGTTTCCCCCTCTTCATCCAGATTGGGAATTGGGTAATGTCCGAAGTTCACTATGAGCGCGTCCGGGTGATCGGGGAGATCGCAGGCCCCGAAACACGGCTCTCCGGATACCATGATCGTGATGTGGTCATCCAATCGGGATGATAATTCTTCAATTACCTCGACGGCTTTTCTTTTCAGTCCCTCGGGGAACTGCAGAATGATCTTATCATGCCCTCCCGAAATTATGGATCTTATAATTCTATCGATCTCGAAATCGAATTCCCCACTCATAATGCCAGCACCGCCTTCCATGACATGATAAGTGTGGCATTCATAATGCCATCACCGCCTTCAATGACCTGATAAGTGTGGCATTCAT
>JAGLQE010000135.1 GCA_023137005.1 Thermoplasmata archaeon | reverse complement strand
GGGCCGATCATCATAGAATCCGGAACGGCCAGTGCGGTACTGTCACTCTTTTGGGAAGACCATGGTGTGGATGCCATAGATGCTGTCATCAATGATAAGGGACTGGCCAAAGAAATATACAAGTCCACTTCCAGATCTGGAAAGACCCCCTCGCACATATTGCGGGATGCGCATACCCGGAAAGGAGCGGAGGACGCACTGGGCCAGCTTCCAGACCTGAAGAAACTGCCACGGCTATCCAAATTCGCTGATGGGGTGGTTCGCACCTACAAGGCCTATGGGCCAGAAGAAGCGGTGAAGGCTATAGAGAAGGGGCAGGGTGGGGATACTAAAATGAAGTCCATATCCTGCGGATTCTACGATGCCATGGGTTTACTCAAGGGCAAGGAATGGCTTTTCACCAAAGAAGAACTTGATTATGGGCGATATCTATCAGAGTTCTCAAAAAGCCTCCTAGATGCAGAGCCAGACAATTACAAGGAAGCTTTACAGAATCTCATGACGGCCAGTGGCTCGGGCGATACCATTTGATGTGTTCTATTTGGGCCAATTTTACCTCCAACATTAAATCCAAAGTATAATATATAAATGTGACAATTTACCATGTGGTGAATATATATGGATAATGAACCAATTATAACGGGAGAAGAAGCACCGCCAGCACCACCTGAGGCTCCAATGCCCCCAGTGGAAAATGCGCCTGCTCCACCTCCCCAGGATGCACCGGCACCTGCGAAAGCAGGCGGCGGAAAGGGAATGATAGTGGCTATTGCAGTAATAGCAGTGGTTGCCATCGTGGTTATCGCCTTCATGTTCATGGGCACAACAAGCGATGCGGAGGATCTGGAAGGCAAATGGTCCGTTGGCGGCGGAAGTTTGAAAGGAACAATGACCGTCAATAATGATACAGCCAACACTACAACCATCTCAGAGACCATACCAGCCAATGAAAGCGTGACCATCGAGTTCGTGGATGGAGTAGCATCTATCGAAGGTGTGACACTGGAAGACTTTGACGACGGAGAGTTCACGGTTCCAGACCTGGAATTTGGAGATGCTGAATTTGGCACGGTCCAGGGCACTTATGTCCTTGACGGTGACACACTGACCATAACCATAACTGCATCAACCAGCTTTGTCGACCCAAACGATGGCTACTTTGAAGTAGACTTGGAAATTACCGAAATTTTCAACAGAGTTTAGTGATACAAAACAGGTAATGGCCTTCGGGCCACCCTTTTCCTTTTCATATTTTTATGCAATAGATATAACTCTGCTATCATTAACTATATATATACAATCAATTTTTCCTTATCCATATGATACTGGTAAAACTCGGGGGCAGTGTGATAACAGATAAATCAAAGCCCATGACCCCCAGAATGGATGTCATAGCCAGACTTACCCAGGAGATCGCGGATTCAGGACAGCAATGCCTCATCATCCATGGTGCTGGTTCCTTTGGCCATATCAAGGCCAAGCAGTACTGTCTCAAGGATGGGACCAGTCACCCGGAATACAAACAGGGCATCGATGAGGTCCAGATGGACATGAGAAAGCTGAACACCATGGTGGTGGACGCTTTCCACGCTGCTGGAATGCCAGTTGCCAGCATACCTGCCGGGGCCATCTCGGTCTTCGAGGATGGGGAATTGGTGGAGCTTCCGGCCAATATCTTCAAACATTATTTCGATATCGGTATAACACCCATCAGCTTTGGCGACGTGGTAGTGGATAGAACAAGAGGCGTGTGCATCTGCTCGGGCGATGATATAATGACATATCTGGCCAAGGAGTTGGATATCAAGAAATGCATATTCGTTACTTCAGAGGATGGTATATTCTCACATTACCCACCAGATGAAGGTGAGAGCCCCATACCTGAGATCCAACATGGCCAGGATATTAGTTTCACTTCGATGAACACCGATGTTACAGGCGGGATGGAAAGAAAGCTCGAACTTATATTCAACATCACCTCTACTGGTTGTGATGTCACGGTACTCAATGGCCTTGTTCCAGGCAGATTGAGGCAAGCCCTGGATGGCGAGGAAGTGATAGGGACAAGAGTGAGAGGTGGGATTTAATGATGGAGGGATTTGAAAGCGAGAACGCAGTGATTGCTTTTAAGAGCCCGAAATGGAATGGAGGGATCTAAAAGGATGGTAATGCCAAGAAAAGCCCAGCACATAGACATATGCCTGAACAAGCCAGTGGACTCAGATTATGACTATTGGCAAGATATAACCCTTGTTCACAATGCTCTACCCGAGATAGATATGGATGAGATAGACACCTCTATCGAGCTATTCGGAAAGACCCTGGAGGCTCCTATCATCATCGCCGCCATAACCGGAGGATTTGAAGGAGCGGTAGAGATCAATCGTAACCTGGCCATAGGTGCTGGCAAGGTGGGTGTCGGTATGGGTATTGGAAGCCAGAGAGCGGCAATTGAAGAGCCTGAACAGTCTGGTACTTATGATGTGGTAAAGGGCAATGGCGTACCTCTTATGATCGGCAATGTTGGAGCTCCACAGCTTATCGCACAGGGAAACAAACCGGCCTTTGGCATGGATGAGTGCCAGGCGGCCATGGACATGATAGATGCCGATATACTCGCAATTCATCTGAACTTCGCCCAGGAGATTGGCCAGATAGAGGGAGACACGAAGGC
>JAGLQE010000134.1 GCA_023137005.1 Thermoplasmata archaeon | reverse complement strand
GCTCGACGCAGTCATAATAGGAGCTGGCCCAGCCGGGATTGCCTCGGCCATCTATCTGAAAAGAGCGGGATTGGATATCTGCATTTTGGAAAAGAAAAGGGTAGGTGGACTACTCCACAATGCCCATCTCGTCGAGAACTACCCTGGCTTTGAGGGGGTCCGAGGAAGTGAGCTGGCAGGCCACATGCAGGGTCAACTGAGAAAATGGGGGATCGAAGTTCACCATGAATCCGCCACTACCATACTTGAAGAAGAAAATGGCTTCAGAATTGCAACCCTGAAAGGCAATTGGCACTCGAAGACCGTGGTGGTTGCCACTGGCACAGTGCCCAAGAAGATGGACATCGACGGAGCCCTGGATATGGAGGGCATTCATCTGTTCTATGAGGTTGCTGACCTGCCGGAACCGGTCTCTGATAAAGAGGTGGTCATCATTGGCTCAGGGGACGCGGCCTTTGATTACGGTCTCAACCTTTCGGAGCAGGGAGCCAGTATTAGGATATTGTTCAGATCAGATAAGCCCAAGTGCCTTCCCTTGCTATATGAAAGAGCGATGGAGGATCAAAATATAACCTTGGAGGCAAACTGGGCCCCTATCTCCTTCCGGGAGCACAATGGCCGCATTGTTATAGGATCACATTTGGAGGATATCGAGGCGGATCATGTTCTGGGCGCGATAGGCCGAGAGCCTGACAATAGGCTTCTGAAGGGCTTCGTATCTAGGCCCGAAGGAATATTCGTCTCGGGGGATGTCCAGCAAGGCAAATGCCGCCAGGTGGGAATCGCAGTGGGCGATGGTATCAAGGCCGCTATGGATGTCATGGATCTTCTGAAGGATGTGGAGGAAAGCCAGTGAAGATCATATCCCAGCATGGCAATGAGGAACTGGCCAAGGTCTATGTGGCCAGGATGAGAGATAGGGATGATAACAAATACCTTGTGGAATTCGCCGAATCCATCCAACCACCAGTACCCAGAGAGGAGAAGTGGGTGCTCATCATATCATCACTCTTCGGGTGTCCGGTCAGGTGTGGTATGTGCGATGCAGGAGGTAGTTATCACGGCAAGCTGGATGCCAATGAGCTAATGGAGCAGATCGACTTTCTGATACGATCCAGATTCCCGGACGGCCACGTACCTGTCCCCAAGTTCAAGATACAGTTCGCGAGGATGGGAGAGCCCGCCCTCAATTCGGAGGTTCTCAAGGCTCTACATCAGATGCCTGGCCACCTCGATGCCCCGGGCCTTCTGCCATGTGTTTCGACCGTGGCCCCCGCAGGATGCATGGATTTCTTCGAGGAGTTACTGAATATCAAGAATGAATTATATCCAGATGGTATGTTCCAACTCCAATTCTCCATCCACACGACGGATGATGAGATGCGGAATAAGCTCATGCCCATCAAGAAGATGAGCCTGGAAGAGATATCTGAATTCGGCAAGAAATGGATCAAGCCAGGAGATAGAAAAGTAACCCTGAATTTCGCCATGGCCGATGGCTATCCCGTGGATCCGGCAAGGATGGCGGCTGTATTTCCAGCCGATAAATTCCTGATCAAGCTAACTCCCATCAATCCCACCAGGAGATCCAAGAAAAATGAACTGGTGAGCGTGATAGAAGAAGAGCCAGATCTTCAAAATAGAGTAGTAAAATTGATATCTGAATTCGAATCATTGGGCTTCGAGGTCCTTCTCAGCATCGGGGAGCTTGAGGAGAACCAGATAGGTAGTAATTGCGGGATGTATATCTCGCATTAGAAGGAGCTTACTACCTTCACCTGACACGAATTATATCTCATTGAAAGGGATAGGTTGTAGAGTTATCGCCTATCAACATATGCTAGTAAAGATTACTCCACTATTTTGACCTGGCACTCAATTCTATCTCTTTAGAATGGTCGAAATAGTAAAGTTAGTGGCTATATTCGATGTGCCAGCAAAACTTACTTCACGCCCTCTCCTCATTGTCCCTTATCTCATCCTGTATCTCTTCGGGGAGGGAATTGGGTATTATTCTCAGATGAACTTCTCGATAGAAAAGGATCGTCAAAGGCGTGGATATGATCAAACTATACCATATCATATCAAAATAGAACCATGGGAACATCGACAACTGGAATACCAGGAAGGGGACAAAACCGCCCATCAGACCCATCATGCCTTCCTTCTTGGCTGTACTGACACCGAGGATCGCCCCTGCCGATGAGTGGATGAGGGCCGTGTTCATGGATAAGATCGTCAAAGCGGCCAGTGTCGCAAGGTCGTCCATGCCCCCGTCAATGCTGAGGGAGATGTATCCGAACCCGACTATCCATGTGGCAGAGACCCCGGCTCCCAATGACACTCCGTAAAATTGGGAATCCGGCCTGCCTTGAATGGGGGGGAAATTGAGTATCACGAATTTAATGAGTGTGTGGACCATTCCCAGGCCGAGCACATAGACCAGGAAGAACATGACAGGGCTGAAGTAGATACCATCGGCATCTACCACCTTGAACAGGGGATACACCATCCTTTCCATGACCAATAAGATCGTACCGACAACCATACCGATGGCCAGCAGGAAGAATACCCGGCGGTCATCGAAGCAAGTGCCTTTCACATATGGATAGTCATACTTCCTCAAGCTGAACCAGACCACGATCATGGCGGGTCCGAACCCGATTATAGATACCAGCAGGAGAAGATAGTCCATACAACCTCACGTAGCCCTGGTCATATAAATAGATAATGTTAGGCATCACTAATAGATAGATCTCAAGTCCTGACCAGGATATCACGAATTGCCTAATCGTCCAATGGCTCGTCGCAGATGGAACATATTGTTTCCGAACCTTC
>JAGLQE010000133.1 GCA_023137005.1 Thermoplasmata archaeon | reverse complement strand
CCTTGATGGACCTCATGAGAACCTCGTCAGCAACCTTGAAGGCCGCGGTTATCGAGAGTCTGGGAACCAGTTCCAGTAGCTTGTCATTGGGTATGACTATCACTGTATCGGCCACATCCCTCAGTCTCTCCAAGCCATAATTGGCATTCTCCTGCCTGATATTGCCCTCTGCCTTGAAGGGGGCTGTACAAATTGCAATTGCTAGAGCTCCAGCCTCTTTAGCCAGCTGAGCCACAACCGGCGCCGAGCCGGTACCTGTTCCGCCACCCAATCCGCAGGTGATGAATACTATATCCGCCCCGGTGAGAGCTGCCTTGATCTCTTCTTCAGCTTCTCTGGCTGCATCCTCTCCCACTTGGGGGAGAGCTCCGGCGCCAAGGCCTCTGGTGGCCCTTCTTCCAAGGAGTATCTTATTGGGAACGTGGACCGTGAGAAGATGCTGGGCATCCGTATTGGCCGCATAGAGTTCAGCACCCATTATACCTGAATCCACCAGCCTGTCCACGGTATTGCTTCCGCCACCGCCGCAACCGAATATCTTGATATTGGTCTTCAAGCCTGCTAGTATTCGTTCTAATTCCTCATCCTGTGCACTAAGTCCCCCTACCCTCGCAGTCGGAGATTCCTGTGGCGTGGTCTCTGGAACGGACCTGGATAATACCTCTTTTACAATAGAGCTCATCTATATTCACCTACCGTATGAATTTACATAAAGCAAATCCCGTAATGTTATGCAACAATACAGTATTTACCAATTGTACCCTAAACTAATTTAGTTATATAAAAGGTTTCTCTTGAATCGGTCCTTAAACAGGCTCATGGATGGAGAAAAATACAGGATATTAGCATTTGACGGGAGTAATTCATTTATCGGACCCTGTTAGATCTGACGATACCGACATCCTCTTCAAAGGCATGGCCAGATGGCGCAAGGACGATACCGTGGGCTCGTACCATATGGTGTCGAGCTCCCTCTCCTCATCCATGAACTCCGCATCTTCCTCTCCGGCCTTGGTCCCACACTTGGCGCATCTGTACCCCCGATCCCGGCCAATTGATTTCATTGACTTGCCGCAGGAGGAACATATCGGATTAGAGACCTTGACCCTGTGGGTTGCCAGGATGTCCACATGGATCTTCTCCACATTGATGGTAAAGGGCTTTTCCCTCACACCACCGAGGATCGTCAGCACATCGCCCACCCTCAGCTTCATCCCGACATCTCTGAATTTCTTGGCCGGCTCGTATATTGTGCAATCCACCTCCTTTCCACGTGAGAATATTCCAAATATCAAATGCCCACCAGCGATCATTTTCGGAGTCTTTGACACCATGCCCGAGGTCATGATGGAGGAGTAGGGTTCGAGGCTCCCCAGGGGTTTGGGGATTATGTGATCGTCGGTTCCCTGATTGGTCAGGTATATTAACCAGCGATCTGCCTTCTCGGTCTTGAGTATGTCCATGGCCTTTGGAAGGGTGGACTCATTATCGCCTCGAATTCCAAATAGAATGGGACAGGGAGAGCTGGGGGCTATCACCACATGCTTTTCCTCATAATCATAATTGTTGAAGGTGGAGTAGAACTTCTTATCCATGGCAATGACACTAGCCTCGTCTATCTTCCTCTTGGTCCCCCATTTATTTTTCTCCCGATAGGCGATGAGTTCGTATGTCCTGTCCCTGGGCTTCCATGACACAGCCGCCGTCGCCCCTATGAGGCCACGACCATTCTTATACCCCCTCTTGAACTGCGGGTCTGTGATTATCCACAATCCCTCCAATGTCACTATTCCTCTTACTGCCTGCCAGTATATCCTTTCTGAGGGTTTGCTATCGTACATCACAATACCAGGATTGGTCTTCTCATCATCGAACATGGACAGGTCCTTGACCACTTCGCACGCTCTCTCGAAATCATTCGATATCGATGGTGTGTTCACTCCGTAATAATAGCCCATGATATCCTTGCCATCGATATTGCCGATCACCTTCTTCTGGCCCTGGCCCTTTCCAAATAGGATGGAAACAGCCGCATTGCCACGGGTCTTCCAGGGCACATTGGGATTGAGCCTCACAAGCCTGGGATTGCCTATGACATCATAGTCACTGAACTCCCTGATGAGCTCGGTGGCTAGATATGTAGTGCACATTCCGTTTATGGAATCAGTGTCGTCAACCCCGATGTAGATATGAACGCCTCGAATGTCCAATTGTGACTATTCAGATATAACTTTCGGGGGTTGGCTTTACCTTATATTATGGATTAAGCTTTTATAGAAGTTCTGTGTCCCTGGTAGTCCAATTAACCTAAATGAAGGACAAGTTTCCCAATATCTGCTTGAAAGGTGGAAACTGAACTATAAAAAGGAGAGGAATTGAAAGCGAGAACGCAAGTGATTGCTTTCAAAATCTCGAAATGAAATGGAGAGATTAGAATGCAAGGACAACAACCAATTATCGTATTAAGAGAAAGTGCAAAAGACATGAAGGGCAGGGGAGCACAGCTTAACAATATAGCGGCAGCCAAGGCTGTTGCTGAGGCAGTGCGCTCCACCCTTGGTCCAATGGGAATGGACAAGATGCTGGTCGATGGAATGGGAGACGTCGTCATAACAAATGACGGTGCCACCATCCTGAAGGAGATCGACATCGAGCACCCGGCCGCCAAGATGGTTGTCGAGGTTGCCAAGACCCAGGACAATGAGTGTGGAGATGGGACAACATCCGCAGTCGTACTGGCTGGCGAATTGCTCAAGAAGGCAGAGGATCTCATCGAGCACAATGTTCACCCTACCGTCATAGCTAATGGATACAAGCTGGCTTCAGTCGAGGCCATCAAGATCCTGAACAAACTTGGTATCAAGACCAACCCGACCGATGCAAAGACATTGAAGAGTGTGGCAATGACCGCCATGACCGGAAAGAGCATCGGGGCCGAGAGGTCCTATCTGGCTGACATCACAGTGAAGGCAATAAAGGCAGTCGCAGAAAAGAATGGATCAAAATTTGTTGTCGACATCGACAATATCAAGATCGAGAAGAAGACTGGTGGAAATGTAAGTGATTCTGAACTCATCGAGGGTATCATACTGGACAAGGAAAAGGTACACCCGAGGATGCCAAGCTCCGTGAAGAATGCGAAGATCGCACTCATTGATTCCGCTTTGGAGATCAAAAAGACAGAAGTAGATGCAAAGATCCAGATAACAGATCCAACACAGTTGCAGTCTTTCCTGGATGAAGAGGAGAAGACACTGAAGAAGAAAGTGGAACTCATCAAGAAATCAGGAGCAAATGTCGTCTTCTGTCAGAAGGGCGTGGATGACCTGGTCCAGCATTACCTGGCCAAGGAGAACATCTTCACCATACGCAGGATCAAGAAATCCGATATGGAGAAGCTTGCCATGGCAACTGGTGGACAGGTCGTGACCAACCTGGATGACATCAAGAAATCCGACCTCGGAGCTGCCGGCAAGGTGGAAGAGAGGAAGATAGCTGACAGCGACATGACATTCGTCACTGGCTGCAAGGATGCAAAGGCCGTTTCCATGCTCATCAGAGGCGCGACAGAACATATCATTGACGAGAGCGACAGGGCCCTTCACGATGCTTTGAAGGTCACAGCAGTGGCAGTCGAGGACGGAATGGTCATACCTGGTGGCGGCTCCGCAGAGATCGAGCTTTCAATGAACCTTACCAAGTATGGGACCAAGATCGGTGGCAGGGAACAGCTGGCCATAGAGGCTTTCGCCAAGGCGACCGAGATCATCCCATGGACACTGGCCGAGAATGCTGGTCTGGATTCCATAGACATCCTCATCAAGCTCAGGAGCGAGCACGAGGGCAAGAAGCAGAAGACAGCTGGTATTAACTTAACCAATGGCAAGGTCGTTGACATGAAGAAGCTCAATATCATCGAGCCTCTGAGGGTGAAGACACAGGCGATCGAGTCAGCTACCGAAGTGGCGAACATGATCTTGAGGATCGACGACGTCATTGCTGGAAGGAAAGGCGCTGGTGGACCTCCACCAGGAGCAGGCGGCATGCCTCCAGGAATGGGCGGCATGGGCGGAATGGACTTCTAAGATCATTCCAACACCCAGCTAGACCAATAGATAATGAACCCCGCGTCAAGGCGCGGGGTTTCCCTTTAACAATTTTTGTATGTAAAACTAGGATGTATATAGCCCTAATAAGGAAAATGGAGAGAACCTGGAATTCATCCAGGTTCTCATTAGCCTAATTATTCTATCGATCCCTTTGCCTTAGCCTGTTTGATTGTGCCAGAAGTCACGATGGTCTCAAGTTTCACAGGAATATTATCCTCACCAAGCTCGGTGACGGATACCAGGAGTTCTATGGCCTTGTCCTTATCAACATGGGAGCATCTCATTATTCCACGATTATCCTTGTACACAGTGAGCCAGGGGCGGGCCTGGCCTTCTCCGGCCATGCCCAGCTCCATTGCCTTGTTCTGAAGGACCTTGATAAGCTCCCATCTCTCGACATTCCTTGGAGCATCTATCCTGAAGGCTATGTATCTCTTTCTGAAACCAGTGACGCCCATTTGCAATCCACCATTGGGTCGATCACTGAACCATGTCCATGCTGGAGGAGGATGCCTGGCCACCTTCTACCAAGGAAGGAGCTGACACACCAGTCAGGACCAGAAGGATCTGAACTGTTTTGCTCATCGTTGGATCGACCGAGCAACCCCAGATTATCCTGGCATTTGGACTGACCTTCTCACCGACTATCTCGACAGCCCTCTCGGCCTCGGCCAGTGTCATATCATGGCCACCAACCACCCTTACAAGGACGCCTTTGGCATTGCTGATATCGACATCTCCGAGAAGTGGTGAGGTCAAAGCCTCGTTCACGGCAATGTCCACTCTCTCACGGTCATCATCGGATGAGCCGATTCCTATCATGGCCACGCCGCCACCCTGCATTATGGTCATCAGGTCACTGAAATCCAAGTTAACAAGTCCTGGCTTGGTCACGGTCTCTGTGATCCCTTTAATTGAATTCATCAATATCTCATCTGCCACCTTGAAGGCGGCGTCCAATGGAAGCCTGGGCACCAGTTCCAGAAGCTTATTGTTCTGGATAACTATCGTAGTGTCGCAGTTCTGCTTGAGCTTGTTCAGACCTTTGAGGGCATTGTCATACCTCATGTGGCCTTCAGCCTTGAATGGCATTGTGACTATACCCATGACCATGGCATTGCTCTGCTCCTTGGCCATTTGAGCGACCACGGGTGCGGATCCAGTTCCTGTTCCTCCGCCCATTCCGGCAGTGATGAAAACAACGTGTGCGTCATCCAGGAAGGCTTTGATATCATCCTCATTCTCTCTGGCCGCTGTCTCTCCAACCTCTGGAAGAGCTCCAGCACCAAGACCCTTTGTGGCCCTTCGGCCAATGAGTATCTTTTTTGGCACATGCATGTGCAGAAGGTGTGTGGCATCGGTGTTTATGGCGCACATTTCCGCGCCCGTGACACCAGTATCCGTTAAACGGTTGACAGTATTACTTCCACCGCCACCGCAGCCCACTATCTTGACGCTGATCTTTAGCGTCTCGACCAGGGCTCGAAGTTCTTCATCATCGGGTGAGCCAGATAATTCTGCCTTTCCCTTGTCAGTCTCATGCCTTGCTAATGCTTCATCTATTATAGATTTCATTTATATCCCATCCCATCGAATTGAGTTCAAACCAGGAAGGGATT
>JAGLQE010000132.1 GCA_023137005.1 Thermoplasmata archaeon | reverse complement strand
AAACAAGGGTGCGAACATTCCCGCGTCAATCCCATTTTAGCTATTGTCTGGGGGCATATATAGTTGTTTTGGTATCGAATACTATTTTGATAAAAAGCTTTATATATCGAAGGGGGGAAGGTATATATATGAGAAATATGGCAATGTTTTTTGGAAAATCTCAAAGTTCATTCTCAATTATTTTGACGATCTTTTCACTGGCCTTCCCGTCCCCGTAGCTACTGCTCCTTTCTCCGGTGGGGTCAAAGTTCTCGATCCCATCCTTTATCTTCTCCGTATCCGCGCCCGTAAGAATGTTCCACCCATCCTCCACGGTCTCCACCCACTCGGTCTCTTCTCTCAGGGTGATGCAGGGCGTGCCCAGGAAATAAGCTTCTTTCTGGATCCCGCCGGAATCTGTTATGACCTTCTTCGCATTCTTGATCAGGGTGAGGGAATCCAGGTAATGCACTGGTTTTATCTTCCTGATATTGTCCGGGAGTTCGATTCCATGCTTTTCAATGGATGCCACGGTCCTTGGGTGGGCTGGGAATATGATG
Organism: Thermoplasmata archaeon; assembly: GCA_023137005.1. Classification (GTDB taxonomy): domain Archaea; phylum Thermoplasmatota; class Thermoplasmata; order SG8-5; family JAGLSY01; genus JAGLSY01. The sequence goes on along the minus strand of JAGLQE010000132.1, from coordinate 7,937 downwards.
TTCTCATTCTCTAAAGCAGTCATTATGTTCTGTAAATTGGTCTTATCGTCCGTATTGGATGGTCTGTGGGTCGTGAGGAAGTAATATTCTTTCGGCTTCAGCCCAAGTCTCTGAAGGATATCCGTCTCCTGCTGGCCATAATGTTCGACCGCGTCGAACATCACATCCCCGACAAGGTGAACACCATCCACGATACCTTCTTCCTCAAGGTTCTTCACTGACACTTCGGTAGGGCAGAACAATAGCTTGGATACATGGTCGGTTATTCTACGATTCACTTCTTCCGGCATATGCATATTGAAGGATCTGAGCCCAGCCTCGATATGTGCTATCGGGATATGTAATTTAACTGCCGCGAGTGCGCCAGCCAATGTGGAGTTCGTATCACCATACACAACCATCCAGTCCGGCTTTTCTTTTATCAGAACCTTTTCTATTCCATCAAGCATCAGCGCGGTTTGCTCGCCCTGGCTACCAGAGCCGATATTCAGATTATATTCCGGCTTTGGGATCTTCATCACATCAAAAAATACCTGCGACATCTCCTCATCATAATGCTGGCCAGTATGGACGAGTACCTCTTCGTGTTTCTTTCTAATGACTTTGGATATCATCGCTGCCTTCACGAACTGCGGCCTCGCGCCTACGATGGATACGACTTTCATTATGTTCTCTCCAGCTAGATGATTATTTCTTATCTTTCTTCGTGGCCATCTTTTTGATCTTCTCAACATCATCGGCCTTGTCCATCTTATCCTGGAGCTTGACGGCAACGCCACTCTGCCACACAATACGCCCGTCATCTCTCTCCACCAGGCCATCGACCTCTACCTGGATGATATCGCCCTTGGTGGCCTTTATCGGGGTGCGGTCGGTATTGCCTATGCTGATATCATCTCCATAGGTGCAATTGTACGTCCATCTCATATTTCCGTCCTTGTCGGTCCTGGTGGGTTTGGCCTTGTACACCATGACGTTTATTTTCTTTTTCTTTTTGAGAAGGAATAAGAGTAGGAATACGGCCAGGAGGATTATAAGTGGTATGGCTACGAAGGAGAGGTCATTGTTTGTAGGGTCGTCGCCGCCGGTGGTTGGCTCCACATAGGGTGCGGCATGGATCGTTATCTCATCCAATGTGTAGTAATTATTGTTCTCATCAGTTTCAATAATATCATCATCTGGATCCACGACGAATCTCAATAGATGAGTGCCTTCCGTGGGCGCCCAGTTGAAATGGACGGTGTCGGAGTTTCCATCACTCGCTATGGCCGGTATCGTGTCATTCCATATTGGAACATCCCTGTCAAATACTCTTACCTTAACATTCAGAACTCCCTCTCTGCCAGTATTCTTTACAGTTATGAAAATATTGGTCGTATCTGTTTCATTCATAGGCTGAGTATAGGGGTCCCAGGGTGTGAAAACAACGCTGTTCTCATCTATTACGAGGTCAGGTGTATTTGCCGGGAACACATAAAAGGTCTTTGTGCTGGATGTATCTGTGTAAACCGTCCCAGAGGCATCGTTATGAGATGTGACCCAGTAGTCTACTATGGCCCCTTCGTAATAACTGGAATTATCAACCAATAGAAGATAGATATCATTATTGGGATCATATGACATCGAACCAGTGATCTCTGTGCCACTATCAATGGTATAATGGGCCTCACATTCAGTATCGCCATTCTGGGCATCACTGACGGTTGCATAAATAGTAACATCAGAATTTGCATATATCACATTGGGCACATGTCCAGTATCTTGGATCTCTGCAGGGGTTGGCATTTTGAATTGAGTTATTTTTTCATCCAGTATTGTATCATTGAATCCTGTAAGTAAGAATGAAATATCATATACTACACCAAGCTGAGGGGTAATGTTCCAGTTTATTGGGACCTCTATGCTTTGATTAGATGGAAGTGAAGTAATATTCTCCTTATGTGTTTCTATCCATGTTCCATCCTGAGTTAGATTGTAAGTGACATTGCCCGTGAAGTTTGATTCAAGACCATTGAACACCACGGTGTTCGCCCCAATTTGATTGGCCATAGTGTCCTGGAAATAGACCCGGCCCAGCACATTTACACTTGCGCCAATTGCAACAGCAATGTTCCCTGGCACTACAGCGCCACCACTGATTTCATCTCTTGAAGGTGGAACACCTGTGGCGGTTATCAATCCAGTATATTCATCAGGAGCGGATTCCGGGAAAAATATCGTAAACCTGATGATAATTTCCTCTGCTGGATATAGAGTAAAAGATTCTGTTCCATTCCAGACCAACCATTGAGCTATATCACCAGTAACCACTAACGATATATCCAATTCACTCTGTGACTCTTCACCAAGCCCAACAATGACATAGCCTGTATAATTCTCACCAGTCCAGGGCTCTCCAATAAAATCAGTAGCTCCTTTGATAGAAAGTCTATAAGATGCTTCAGCATTTGGAATTGACACTGAAAATAGCATGGCTATGAACATCATTGCGATCATAATGGGCATTAACTTTCTCATCGTTCCTCCAAATACCTTCGCATATTAATGATTTATGTTAGCACAGGCTAATAAGTTAAAAATAAAAGAAAAAAAGAAAAGGGATGATTAGAGCTAAAAGCTCTAATCATTAATTGCTGTTATCCAGATCTGCACACCAGTGTATGTTCCTGGGGCAGTTCCGGCAGGGATATCCAGAGCCAATGTATTTACTATAACACTATTGTATGAAGGCCCAGATATGGTATCCCAGGTCACATTCAGATTCGATTGGGCAGAAGCATCAGGCAGTTGGACATATGCTGTCAATGGAGATTTCACCCAAAGAGTTGGAGCTCCCCATCCACCATCAAAGGCTCCGGTGAAGCTTGCATTCAAATCATAGTTGTCATTTGAAGTGACTCTCGTAGTGAAGGATGCTGCTACCTTGTTTGTCTCTGCAGTTCCTGTCCAGCTGAAGTCCATGCCCGCAGCATTTCCTGAATAGGATATCTCCAAAAACTTTCCCATGCCAAAGGTCGTGAACGGAACAACATAAATCCCGCCATCTGCATCTCTGACCGTGGTGCTGAACCGCCATGATGGTGCTCCATTGCTGTCCTGAGCGGTCTTGTTCATAATGACTGCGAAATCATAGGTTATGTCGTTTGGTAGGGTCTCGGTCCTTACACAGGAACCTGGTATTATGTACATCTCTGCACCAGATGGTATCAGCTGTGCCCATTGATAGGCTCCATCTATTTCATTGTAGCAGAACTGATAACGGACATTTGGGTTATCCTCTACACTTCCCATGTGGTTCAAGGTGATCGTTGTGTTCAATATATTTCCAATACCATCCACATCAGACACTGTCACACTGAAGTAGAACATCGTATCCGGTACTATGGATGTCTGAAGTCCCCATCCTGCATCATATATCAGTTGGTCGGTTGCAGACGGAGCCGCATTGATGATGGTTGCTGTTCCATCACCCTCGGCAGCCACCAGCTGGCCAAACCCTATTCCGATGCCACCTACTAGCATAGATGCGCATATAAACATTACAATTGCTTTTTTCATATTTTTCACTCCCCTCTTATAGAGGTTACTAAGACCACAATGTAAGCAATGGCACATAAAGGTTTCGTTTAACAATTAACCTATTATGAACTCAATGCAATATATTTATATGGTAAAACATATAGAACCCATGATATCACATGGCAGAGAATATTAAAGTATATGTTCCCGATAATTCCATAAAGAAGGGTTACAGGTCATTGTTCAGAGAAATGGCTGAAGAGGTCAGAACTAGCAAATGGCTGACCTGGCAGTTGTTTAAAAGAGATTTTAAAATAATCTATCAACAATCTGTACTTGGGATATTATGGATATTGATTCCACCCATGATGACTGTGGGTACATTCATTTTTCTTAATGATGCAGGGATATTCAATGTTGGAGATATTTCTGTACCATACCCTCTCTTCGCTTTGTTGGGTGTGGCATTATGGCAAGTATTTGCCACTGGCCTTAACTCAACAACGAACTCACTTATGGCCGCAGGATCTATGATATCAAAAATTAATTTTCCTAGAGAGGCTCTAGTGTTTTCCTCCATGGGCAAAGTGCTTATCACCTTTCTAATCCAAATGGGCCTTGTTGTCGTGCTATTTGTCTACTATGGCATTGTTCCACCCTGGACAGTTATTCTGTTTCCATTCACGCTAATTCCAGTACTATTATTAGCACTTGGTCTTGGTTTAATATTATCTATCTTAAATGGAGTTGTAAGGGATGTAGGTCGTACATTGCCGATAATAACTACATTCTTGATGTTCCTGACACCTATATTATATGCCACACCACAGAGTGGCTTTCTGGCAACTCTCACGGAATATAATCCTCTGTATTACCTCTTGATAGTACCCAGGGACCTCATACTGATCGGAGAAACATCATTATGGGACGGTTACCTTATTTCATCATTGCTTTCTATTGGAGCTTTCTTTGCATGCTGGATAATATTCCACCTGACTGAAACCAGAATAGCGGAGAGGATATAGATGGATGATGACGTCGCTATCAAGGTGGAGAATGTTTCCAAGAAGTTCAGCCGGACATTAAAAAGATCAATGCTGTATGGTGTGAATGATATTGGCAGAAATGCACTGGGAATGAGCTCACATCCTGAAAAATTAAGAAAGAGCGAGTTCTGGGCTGTTGATGATGTTTCTTTTGAATTGAGGAAAGGCGAGATATTGGGACTTATTGGTCCAAATGGCTCAGGAAAGAGTACGCTTTTAAAAATGCTTAATGGAATTTACTGGCCAGACAAGGGAAGAATAATGATCGATGGCAAAGTAGGTGCCCTCATTGAGGTCGGAGCGGGATTTCATCCCATGTTGACAGGCAGAGAAAATATCTATATTAATGCAGCAATTCTTGGGATGACAAAAGAAGAGACTGATGAGAGATTTGATGATATTATTGAGTTTGCAGATATTGGAGATTTCTTGGATACTCCGGTCAAGTTCTACTCAAGTGGAATGTATGTGAGGTTAGGCTTTGCAGTGGCTATCCATTGTGAGCCAGATGTATTACTTATCGATGAAGTTTTAGCAGTAGGTGATATTGGTTTCAGAGCCAAGTGCATAAACACCATTGTATCTAAATTAGATGAAATGTCTGTTGTTCTAGTTTCTCATAATATGCCACAGGTTAGTAGATATTGCAATTCTGCTATGCTGTTAAATAAAGGTTGCATTGTTGATTGTAGTGATGATGTTCCTTCAATAATTAATAAATATAATGATATATTTCAAGGAGATGCCGGAAGAATCCTAAATACTGATAATAATGTTATTAAAGAAATTATAATCAATGACTTAATAACAAATAAACTGAGCGTAGATTTTCGTAAGTCACTTGATTTTGATATTACATTAGAGTTAAACAACAACACTAAATATATTGATTTTTCCATTCTTTTCATGAATAAAGAGTCTCAAGTGGTCTCTCAAGTAAATTCAAAATACAATAAAGAAAAAATAAGTAATATTCAATCAAGCTTGCGTATAAATTTGACAATTCCTGAAATATTTCTTTCACCTGGTATTTATTCTCTATGGATTGTGATACAAGATTATGACACAAATGAGTTTCTATGTGGCCATTATGATACAATTCAATTAGAAGTTGTTGCAGATTTTACTTCCTGGGCTCCAACACAGATGAAGGGTAAATGGCAATTGAAACAATAATGGAGATTCTTATGTATGATTTATTAAAATCCAATAAAGAATTATGGGATTTATATCTTAAAAAGGAGGAATACTATCCAACAAGCGTTGATCAGTACAATAGATTTCCTTTTAATAAATCAAAATACAAAAACATTTTAGAGCCAAAAATATCTCAATTTTTGATTGAAAATTACAGTATTAATTATCCTCACAATAAAAAATTCGCTGTGTTATTAACACATGACATTGATTTCATATATACTCCTGAATATCCAAATATATCTAAAATGACCACAAAAAAGCGAATACATAATGCTGTTAAATCTATAAAAAGAAAAGAGTTTGACAAATCCTTATGGTTTTTAGGGTTAAAAGGTGATTTGTATGCAAATCCAAAAAATTTAGGTAGGATAATAGATATTGAAAAAGAATATAATGCAAAATCGACTTTTTTCATAATGGCTTTAGAAAAAGGAGATGAGGATTATAATTATAGTCTAGATGATATTGAATATGAAATTGGAATAATATCGGATGCTGGATGGGAAATTGGATTGCATGGCGGTCACAAGGCTTATAATAATGGAATGCAAATGCAAATTGAAAAAAAACGATTAGAGAATTTTATTGGGAAAAAAATAAAAGGTTACAGAAATCATTATTTACGATTCCAAATACCAATAACTTGGGAATTGTTAAAACAAAATGGCTTTCTTTATGATACAACTTATGGATATGCAGAACATATTGGTTTTAGAAATGGGATGTGTCACCCCTTCCACCCATATAATCTTGATACTAATGAAGCCATAAACATTTTGGAAATCCCTTGTGCTATAATGGACCGAACACTATGTACATATATGGGCTTGAATTCAATAGAATCTTGGGAAATGATTAAGAAAACAATTGATGTAGTTGAAGAAAATAATGGAGTTTTGACAATTCTGTGGCATAACACTTCAATGTATGGGGATCAATTAGATCTTTATGAAAGGATATTACAATATTGTGATGAAAAAGGAGCATGGATGACTTCTGGTGAAGAAATTGCAGAATGGTGGGAAAAGAATAAATTCTTTAATTAAGTTTATTGGAGATACTATGGTTTACACAAAAAATGATATTATTATGGATCTACAGGTATTAGGGCTTAAGAAAGGTGACATATGTGTAGTTAGAAGCGCATTAAAAGAGATTGGCCCCATTGTAGATAAGCGCTCAACAATCATTCTTGATGCGCTATTAGATGTAGTTGGACCTCAGGGTACAATTGTGACATTAACTTTTACAAAGCATTATCCTCTCCCAATTGATCCAATTAACTCTCAAGAAATATTTACACCCAACTCAGAACCATACTCTGGGGGTTTACCAAAAGAATGTCTATCTAGGCCAGAATCTAAAAGAAGTAAACATCCTGTGACCTCTTTTTGTGCAATAGGTAAAAATTCTGATTTCATATTACAGAATCACGATGAAAAAGAATCTTGTTATGAGCCAATTGGGAAAATTATAGAAAAGAACGGTAAGATGCTATTGATAGGAGCTGTTAACTCTGTTCCTGGCTTTACAACAGTTCATTGGGCTCAATGGCTATTGGGCTATTCTAAGCAATCGAAACACAAAGGAAAATATGGAGCTTATTATTATGATGAAGGTGGCTATAAAAAGCTGTATATTCGAAATGATTTTGGAGGTTGTAGCAAAGGTTATGGAAAATTTTATAAGTATTATGACAAGGCAGGAATATTAAATAGAGGTAGAATTGGCAATGCTGAAAGCTTATTAATTGGATTAAAAAGCGCACTTGCAATTGAAATCCCTTTAATGAAAGCATCACCTAGATTTTCATTATGTGATGATCCGTATTGTCAAAGCTGCCGAACATCATGGGAATTTAGTGATACTTCTTTGTTGCAATTGAAATTACGAGAGAAAATCAGGAACATTACTCAAAGGATTAAAAAGCAATAAGTAAATTATATATATAATAATACAATTTTCTTCCTATAAGCTAACAGGGTGTATTTCATATGGAAATAAATCTAAAAACCATAGTTATTAAATTAATCAATATTTTTTCAAATCCTAAACCTTTGTCATTAATTCCAATGAAAAAGCGTTTAGAATATATTTATTACCAGAGATTCTTGGGTTTTAATCATGAAGTTCCATGGCCAGTTCATCCTTCTTCCATAATCTCTGGAATTA
>JAGLQE010000131.1 GCA_023137005.1 Thermoplasmata archaeon | reverse complement strand
GGCATATTGATCTTCACATTGAGGATGGCCCCATGCATTCCGGCATTGGCCATGAGGGCACCTACGCCCACATCGCTCGCCGATGCAGCCAGTCCCTTTGGTGCCAGTTGTTTGGCAAGCCTCAGGACCTCCAGGCACTTTGAAGCGACGCTGAAGGGCACATCAATTGCACCCTTGTAAGCTTCGAGTATCGCGGCCTTCTTTGCCTCTTCTTCCTCCGGAGTGCTGGCCTTTATCTTGTTGGCCTCTATCACGCCGTTGAATGCATCGGTATCGGCATCCACACCGTTGACCAGAAATGCCTTCAGACCTTCGCCTGTTTCTCCTATCTGACATACCTCGGGATAAATTTCCAGGAAATCCTTTCCACCACTGAGATTGGAGACCATGGCTACAAGGCCCGCTCCCAGTGCTCCTCCGAGTGCCGCGACCGAGCCACCGCCAGGGGCGACCGAGTCCGTTTGGACCTCGTCCACGAAATCAGTCACTGTCATGTCCACCAGGCCGCATTTTTCAGCCAGAACATAGTCAACGACCCGTTCCTCGAGGGGGAAAGGCGCGATATCTGCCAGGCCCATGGAGAAAGCCGCGATCTCAACAAGTTCGCGCTCCGGCAGTCCAATTGGCTTCCCCATCTTCTTCAGATAGTGCTTGCCAGCAGCCACCATCGCGGCTTTGGGAACAAGCCCTACTATTTCTGAGCCAGTGACCTGCAATCCTCTTTCTAAAGCGGCCTTGACCACGAAATCATAGACATCGTGAACCGCTGTTACCTTGTAATTCGTAAGATTGATGGATATCTGGGCACGCCCGTATTCGGGAATATACCAGCCAATGGCCTTGCAGAACTTGAATGCACCTGGAATTGTAGTTTTCTTTCCATTTTCATCCTTTATTATATCGCCATCTCTCTTGTATTTGGTAGGTGACGGAGTTCTGGCCACCCTGCCCTTCTCCCGAATATCACTGGCTATATCGAAAGCTAATTTCTTATCCTTGGTATTTAGATTGATATTGTAGGCGATGAGGAACTCTCTCGCACTCATGGCTGTCGCGCCGCACTTTGGCTTGAACTCCTTTGGCCCGAAATCTGGCGTATACTCGGGTGTCTGGAACTTTCTCTCCAGGGCCTCGTACTCGCCCTCACGGACCTTGGCCAGGTTCCTCCATTCCGGCCTGGTCGCGCTCTCCTCATAAAGGAATATTGGAATGCCTAGTTCATCACCGACGCGCTTCCCCACTTTCTTGGATATCTCCACGCAATCGTTCATGGTCACTCCACTCACAGGAATGAATGGGCAAACATCTGTCGCGCCCATCCTTGGGTGTGCGCCAGTGTGTTGGCTCATATCGATAAGCTCGGCCGCCTTCTTGATGGCCAAGAAAGCGGATTCCTGCACGCTCTCTGGACTTCCAAAGAATGTCACAACGGTACGGTTGGTATCTGCACCCATGTCGGCATCCACGACCAAACTGCCTTCCACCGAGTTGATCTCGGCCACTATCTGGTCAATAATACTCTTGTCTTTCCCCTCACTGAAATTTGGAACACACTCGACGATCTTCTGCATCATATCACCTTGAAATCCGGTAATCAACATATTGATATAAGCCTATCGCGCGAGTATTTGCGGGGAAAACAAATATATACGGAACCAGTATTGGGCGACTGCTCAGTAGAAGGATTGGATCACAAAGGATCACGATCTTCGAGTTGAATGCTGGCCAAAAGCCAGACATTCAAACAGAGCCGATGAATAATGATCCGCCGACAGCCAGACATTATCAAAGGTCGTGGTTCGATGCGGGGAATGAGGTGAAAATATGCCTATGTATGTAAGATATGAAACACCAAAGGAGCTAGCAGATAAGATATTCCAGTTGGTAGAACTGGCCCGCGACACAGGAAAGGTCAAGAAAGGAAGCAATGAAGTGACCAAGCTTGTAGAGAAGGGCATGGCCAACTTTGTAGTTATGGCAGAAGATGTGACTCCAGAAGAAATTCTGGCCCACATGCCCCTGCTGTGCGCTGAGAAGAACATTCCATTCGCATATGTTCCAAGCAAGCAGGAATTGGGTATCGCCTGTGGTCTGGAGAAGCCAACTGCTTCCGTGGCCATCACGAGTGTCGGAAAGGGCAAAGCCCTTCTAGAGGAAGTGACCAAGGCCATAAGCGACTTGAAGAAATAATCCAGGTGGTCTCTAAATGACTTTGAATGGAATACCTGCAGAGATAGTCGAGATCGTTGGTCGAACCGGCATGACCGGAGAGGCAACCCAGGTCAAAGTAAGGGTACTGGACGGTCGTGACAAGGGCAGGATAATAACAAGGAACGTTATGGGCCCGGTCCAGCTCGGCGACATACTCCTTCTAAGGGAGACGCAGAGAGAGGCTAGGAAGCTCGGCATGGGTAGGTGAGCGAATGGTTGAAAGAAGAATTTGTAACTTCTGCGGAGATGCTATCGAGCCGGGAACTGGCAAGATGTTTGTCAAGAGAGATGGCACGGTATACAGTCTATGCTCCAACAAGTGCAAGAAGAACCTCATTGACCTGAAAAGGGTCCCGAGAAGGACAAGATGGACAAAGAGGTATGCTGAGCTCAAGGAAGCCAGTCTCAAGCACGAGAGAGCGGTTGCAGAGAAGGAAGCTGAGGATAAAAAGAAGGCTGCACCAAAGAAAAAGGCTCCCGCAAAGAAGAAGCCAGCAGCCAAGAAAGCCGAACCCGAGACAAAAGGAGAGTGAGCCCTTGGAAAGGACCTTCGTCATGATCAAGCCCGATGGTGTCCAGAGATGCCTGGTGGGCAAGGTCGTCCAGAGATTCGAGGAGAAGGGTTTCAAGTTAGTGGGCATGAAGCTCATGACCATCTCCCCGGAACTCGCTGGTGAGCATTACAAGGAGCACATTGGAAAGCCCTTCTACAATAGCCTGATGGAGTATATCACATCTGGACCTGTCACAGCCCTGGTGCTTGAGGGGAAGGATGTGGTATCGGCCGTCAGGACCGTGGTGGGTAAGACAAACCCATTAGAGGCTTCCCCAGGAACCATCAGGGGAGACTTCGGGATAGAGACTGGCAGGAATATAATCCACGCCTCAGACTCAGTGCCCAGCTCGGATAGAGAGATAGACTTGTTCTTCAAGCCTGAGGAAGTTCAGGGCTATACGAGAATAGACAATGTCTGGCTTTATGAATAGACCATGACCCATAATAAATTCGAGACCGAGTTGATACTGACTCGGTCTCTACCTCTTATTTTTCAATTATTGGGTTGATCAATTTTCTAGCCCAGGCCAATTTTCTCTTCTTAACCTCTGGGTCACTCCCTGGCTTTGGTACTGGATTCTCAAAATCAAAGCCCAGTAATCTTATCTCACTGGCATGGAAATGATCTGCCATGAGCGCCGCTCTGTCGCCATCAGTGAACCCACCAAAATTATGAACATTGTGCAAGGGCTTGGATTGTGTGGTCCCGATCACCCTTCCCGTGAACTGTGGAACCCATTCTTCGATGGCGGCGGCATTATCGCCATGGGCATGAATGACCACAATACTTCCCCGTCGATCAAGTTCCAATTGAATTTCAATATCGCCATCAAGGTCAGTGACGATAATGTCTGGCACCTTATCCATTGCAAGAAACAATTCCATGGAGCTACCAGTTGCGATAAGCACACCATCACCTACATCGTATGCCTGATGTGGTTCAAAGGCACTGGCGGCCACTGTAACCTGTTTTCCATGTATGGCATTCTTGAGGGTTTGAGAGGATATTGCACCTTTTTCTTCCAGCAGCCGGGACAAGAGGAGTGCTGACATCTCATCCTCTTCTCTGGAAAACTGAAAGTCCATCAAAATTTCCTTGTAGATCGGAAGCCAGTCTTTCCATTCCATATTAACAGACCAACCTATTTCTTCTCCGAGACAGTGATCTTACAATCAGAGTGACCATCAGCCATGGTGTGCTCCAGCTGGACGGTCATTGGTTGGTCCGAGTACTGGGCGAATCTCCAGGCAATCCCCCTGCATAGGATACATAATATCAGGTTCTTGGTCTTCTCATTGCTCCATGGACATTTTATGACGACATTACTGCAATTCATGGGGTCAATAGGACAGTCAAGCTGTGCCTCTCCACCCAGATCCATGAGTACCTGGCAATATATCTCAGAAACCTCCTTGGCATTGCGCTTTGTCTCATCATAGTACTTTTCCTTCAATACCTTATCCAGCTTCTCCGAGAGATTGCTGACGAAGTTCGCCCTGCCCTCTGAACCCATAGAATCGAGGAAGATAGGGACCAGATCGGTAATAACGGACTTCATCTCGAACTGAGCCTCTAATATTCTGCTCTGGACCTCCAGCTCCCTGCTCTTCTTGAGTTCGGTCACGTCCTTTACGAAGCCAACTGTATAGAACTCATCCCGCATCTCATACTCATGTATGGAAACCTCTGCATCAAAAGTTGTGCCATCATTTTTCTTGACCACCTTGAAATCATAATAGGTTGGGGCATGTTTTCCAGAGGATCTTTGTTGATGGTATTTTCCGACTATTTTAGCAGATTCAGATGTCATGAAATCACCAGGTTTCTTTCCTATCAATTCCGATACATCATCACAGCCAAATAGCTCAACCAATTTTGGATTCGCATATATGAATCGTTCATTCTTTTCAATCCCAATACCATCTGTCGAAGCATGGAAAAAGGCATCCAACTGATACTGGAACTCCTCTTTCTCTTCCTCGGCCTTCCTCTGCTCTGTGATATCCCGAATATATTCGATCACTCCATTTAATTCTCCGGTATCCACATCATACAGTGGGAAGCTATGAAGTTCCAGCCATCCAATATGGGCATTTTCCTGACCGAACTTTCGTATCACTCTTCGATCAGACTTCTTTGAGCTTAGAACGTCTGGACTTGGACATTTACAGTCGCTATCTTGTGCATCACACAGGAGCACGTCATTACAGGTCTTACCCTCGAAGGGCATTTTGTGCGGGAACCACTCCTCGATGGTCTGATTCGTACTTACTATATTCAGATCAATATCCATGACTATGAGTCCGTCCTGAATGCTCTCAAATATATTAGCCAGGAACTTTTCACCATCTCTAAGAGCCCTCTCAGACATCTTGGCTTCGGTTATGTTCCTTATGACCGAAACACTTCCAATATACTCATCATTCAGCATATAGGGTGACATCTTGGCCGCGAACCAGTGTTCTCCAGTCTCAGATGGTAGGGGGTATTCGAACTCGTGGATCTCGCCCTTGGAATTCTTCATCTTGCCTTCATCTATCATTTCACAAATACTCGGTGGCATGACCTCGGAATAATTTTTCCCGAGGAATTCCTCTGGTTGCACATATAGGTCACCATTTCCTGAATAATGATAGAAGATGAATACACCCTCCTTATCCAGACCGAATATCAGGTCATCCATGGAGGACACCATGCTCTTTATCTTCTCGTGAGATTCCTGGATAGCTTTCTCAGATTTCTTTCGCTCCGAGATGTCTCTGGCAATGGCACAATTGTATTCCTTGTCCATGTAGCGGATGTAGTTGTTCGCTATCTCAACAGGGAAGACACTGTCATCTTTTCTTTTATGTGTAGATTCAATTATTGAGGAAGATCCATTTTTGAGATCCTCCCAGTGTTCTGGCCAAATGTCTTTATTGAAGTCTGGATCGATGTCATGCACGGTCATTCCCAGAAGTTCAGCCCTGGTGTAGCCCAGATTCTCACAGGCTGCATTGTTGACATAGAAAAATCGAGCATCTGAATCCATCCAGAATACCGCGTCCGATAATCGTTCCAACATGAATTGGGTAAGCAAAGGTGCTTCCTCGGCCTTCTTTCTTTCAGTTATATCGAAAGCCGTGCCGATTATGGCATCCTCTCCCTGGAAATGAATTTGATTGCCAGTGATCTCCAGCCAGGCTATCCTGCCATCCTTTCTGACTGTCTTTATCTCGTAATTGGGAGTTACATCTTCCCCTCTCAATCTTGCCATGGCGCGCTCTTTCACCAGGTCAACTGAATCTGGATGAACGACCTCTATGAAATTCATTCCCATGAGCTCTTCTCTGGAATAGCCGCTCATTTCTTCCGTAGCCTTATTGAAGAAGAGGAAATTGCCTCCCTTATGAATGAATGTGGCAGCAGATGATGTCTCGGCCAGTATCCTGAACCTTTCCTCGCTTTCTCTGCGCTCGGTTTCGGCCTTCCTTATGTCAGTTATATCATGGAAGATACCCTGGTTCACCATTTTTCCATCGAGCTCAAAGGTACTGGCACTTATCAGCACAGGGATCCTATGCCCATCCTTGTGAACAACATCTATGGGTTCAGATACTGCACTACCTTCCTCAATGTGTTCCTTGAATATCTGAATATACTCCTCTACCTCCTCAGGAGGGTGAAGGTCAGATTGATGCATCCCGATGATCTCATCCCTTGACCTGCCAATAAGAAGCTCTGCTTTTTTGTTCGCTTCTATGA
>JAGLQE010000130.1 GCA_023137005.1 Thermoplasmata archaeon | reverse complement strand
TATATGAATTTTGTCAAGAGCACATGGGGTCAGGAAGGTCTGGATGATATGATATCCACCATAGACAAGAAGGCCCTAGTCGGAGATATGTGGGAGGATACCTGGTATGATGATGAACTGAGCATGAATATTCTGGCCTGGATCGCGGAGAACAAGGGCATGGACAGCCTGGAAAGATGCGGGAAGGCCACGGTCAAGGACCTGGGTTTTCTTAGTTTCATAGTGGATTATCTTGATATAAGATCCATTCTGGAAAAGGGGCCTGCCAATTACAGTTCGGCCTTCAATAATGGCACCTTCGAGGTTATAGAACTGGGGGATGACAATGCCATAATTAAAATGACTGGCAGAGGTATAAAAAATGAATTCGCCTGCCCTACCTGGACCGGTGTGTTCAAGGGAATGCTGGAGCTTACCAAGACCAATGGCACAGTTGAGGAGATCAGGTGTGAGAAGGAAGGGGACGATCATTGCGAATTCAAGATGGAATGGGAGATAATGGATCCCATTAAGATGTCCTCCAGATTGAGATAGAACTTAGATCAAGCTGTATCTGTGCAGTATCTGTATTAGATAATGTATCAGCTTCAGGCAAATATTGCTTCAGCTATTGAAATACATATAATGCTCCCAAGGTGACACGTATATCCTCTTGGCAAATAATTCCTCATTCTTCTTCTCAATGTAATGGTCGAAGAGATTCTGTCCCAGAACGCTCTTCACGAAATCCGAGGTCTCCATGAGCTCCAATGCTTCCGCCAGGGTGGTGGGCAGGATCTCGATGCCCATCTCTTTCATCTCCCTCTTGGACAACTTGGTCACATCGCCCACGACCGGTTCGCCGGGGTCGATCTTCTTTTTGATACCTTCCAATCCAGCATGGATGAAGAGTGAATAGGCCAGGTACGGATTGCATGTGGGATCCGCCTGTCTCGGTTCCACATCGATATGGGCCTTGTGGGTGGGGGCGGCCACTCTTATCAGGGCCGTGCGGTTCCTGAAGGACCAGGATTTGAAAACAGGTGCTTCGAACTCGGGTATCAGCCTCTTG
>JAGLQE010000013.1 GCA_023137005.1 Thermoplasmata archaeon | reverse complement strand
GCACTTATCCCCACAACTCCTTCCAGGTCAAAATCATAGCTATTGGCCAGATACCTGTAAGCCTCATGTGTGACGATTATCATATCCCTTTGTTTGGTGCTCAAGCTATCTGAGAAATTCTGGTGAAGGGCCTCGAATTTTGAGAATAAAACTTCGGCATTGGCATTGTAGACCGAGGCATTGGAGGGATCGGCATCGATGAAGGCTTGAAGAATGGCTCTCGACTCGTTCAATGCCATCAGGGGGTCTATCCAGGTGTGAGGATCGTATATCTCATCACCATGGTCATGTCCATCATCATGAACATCGTCCACATGGTCATCGTCCTTTTCCAATAATTCAAGGCCACTGGTGCAGTCGATGATCAGCTTATTGCCAGTGTTTATAGCCGGAAGAAGGTCTTCCTCCACCCAGGGTTCCAGGCCAGCTCCATTGTATATGAAGATGTCCGCTTCCTCGACCTCCATGATGTCCTGAGGAGATGGCTGCCAGGAATGCACTTCTGTATTGTATGGAATGAGGGTATTAACCTCTACCAGGTCTCCACCGATCTCTTCGGCAAAGTAAGCAAGTGGATAGAATGTGGCCACGGCCTTTAGTCCAGCAGAGTTGGTGGTCTCATCAGTAGAAAGAAAGGTAGCTAATACTATCACGGAAACCAGAATAAGTGTCACAGCAATGACCATAGCCTGCTTTTTATTCATGATATACAATTAGCGCATGCATATTAATAATTTTTCACTGAAAGTTATTAACCGTTGTAAAAATAGAGGTGAAAGTTATTAATTTTACATACTCGAAGGCCAACTACATGCCCCAGAACTTGTCTTCCTTCCTCTTGATCGTGCACACGGATTCCAGAACATCCAGCTCATCCGGATTGAGGCCTATGTTCCTCAGTTCCTTGCAATGTGCCCCAGGAATGTCAACATAAAGAATATCATCCTCATCGATCTGCCTCCCACAAGTAGCACCGTCTATGGCTATGGCAACCTCGGCTCCAACGATGGCCTCCTTCATGGACTCGTCCCCATCCCGGATGCTCTTGATCTTTCCGATGACCCTGCCATCTTCCCTCATGAGACGCTGGCCGATCCTCACCCTGCCCGCGAGAATACGTACTCCCACGATAGCTGGCTTGCTCAGGCGGAACAGACAATCGGGCAATAGCCGTATCTTCCCGGGATAGACCATGTCAAGGCGACTTTCGGCATCCAGTTCACGTTTCTTTATCTTCAGCCATTCGTCATATTCCTCGATCAAGCGATAGACAATATCCGCACTGATGAACTTAAGGTCTGAATTGAGTAATTCCTCCTTTGCTTCGGGAAGAACACTTACATTGAAACCAAACATAACACGTTTCAGTGGATCACTGGTTGCAGCGGCTTCGATGATATCCCTTCGAGAAACATCACCCACCGTGGCCTTCTTGATCGGAATGTCCGCATTCTTTGCTTCGTAAGCCATGGCCTCCAGGGAGCCGATGGCATCGGCCTTGATTATTATACCAATCTCCGAAGTCTCAATTGATAATTTTGAAGAATTCTTTATCTCATCCACTTTGGCCTGCTGATCCTTGCCAGCAACTCGCAATGGACCACCTGCAATAACACCTGTGATGTCCTGTGCCACAAGCTTGATCCCTGCCGCGGCAGTGACACAATCCTGAGAGTTGAACCTCTCCCTCGGGTCGCGTATCTCATCCAGTGCCTTGGGCTTGAGGATGGCCTTGACCTTCGTGACAACTGGCGTACCAGTTGTCCCGAGTACCACTGTATCGCCCTTCTTGATCTGACCCTTGTAAAGGATCACATCCATGGTCGGGCCTAGGCCTCTCTCCTCCTTTATTTCAAGAATGGTACCTTCACCATCCCCGGTCTCGTCGGTCCACAGCTTCTTTTCCAAAAATCTCTGAGCCAGTCCAACTAACATGAGCAATGTGTCGGGAACGCCCTCCCCGGTCTTTGCAGAGATCGGTATGAGGGCCAGGTTCTTGGAGAAATCTTCAATTTTATCAAAGCGGTCTGCCGAGAATCCCTTATCATAAAGGTGCCCGACAATATTGTAAAATCGCTCATCCAATTTAGCCTGAACTTCCTTGTTCTGCTTCTTCATGGAAATGAGAATCGATTCACCAGGATGCGACCGCCAGCCGGGCAATAGATCGACCTTGTTGAGCGCGATTATGAAAGGGGTTTTGAGCTGTTTCAGAATATTGATGGACTCGATGGTCTGTGGTTTGAGCCCTTCATTTATATCAATTACAAGAACAGCCAGATCCGCCAATGATCCGCCCCTTGACCTGAGGGTGGTGAAAGAATGATGACCAGGAGTGTCGATGAACAGCAAACCCGGAACACTGAACTTCTTATCACCGATCAATGATGCGCATATCTTGTAGACCGTATCGATGGGAACCTCGGTGGCCCCGATATGCTGGGTGATAGCTCCAGCCTCTCGTGATACAACAGCCGAGCCCCGGATATGATCCAGGAAACTGGTCTTGCCGTGATCCACGTGACCCAGCACGCTGACTATGGGCTGACGGATGATACCGCATTCTGGAACCTCATCTTTCTTGGACTTTGCCATTGCCCCTCCTAATCCAAAATGGTATTAAAAGATTTCATCTGATATATCATATTGTAACATGGGGTAGTACTTAGGATAGAATATCAATGGCAATCATGGCCAGCACATGCCTCGCCCGGGACCATCTCTGTTAATTTACCATCTATCAAATTCTGTGCCGCATCCTTGACGGTCGCGCCATCTAAACGAAATACTTTGACGCCGCCCATGTTCAATTTCATTATAGCTCCTCGACCCATGCCGCCGGTGATCACGGCATTGACATCACGTCCTTCTAACAGAGCCAGTGGTGTGCATCCGCCATGTGAATGATGTTGATCGGAATTGTTGACAGCTTCAAATTTCTCGGTCTCTGTATCATAGAAGCCGAAGAAGGGCGCACTTCCAAAGTGAGCGTAAACTTTCGATCCTATTCCATTATCATCTATTATAGGCATGCATATTTTCATCCTGAATCTCTCCATTAACGATGTTTAAAGGCGATATATGCCAGGTATTTAAAATCTATTTTAACGATTGTAATGAT
>JAGLQE010000129.1 GCA_023137005.1 Thermoplasmata archaeon | reverse complement strand
TCCAAAAGAACAAGGTTTCCAATCCAAAAGAAAACTCGCCTGGCCTGCTCGAAAATCAAGGCAGGCTGGCCTATACCAGCCGATGCCTCTTGTATGCCGGGAAGTTCTCGTGGAAGCAGTAGTGCATTACCTGGAAATCCGCCTTGAATGTAATGACATCGGCCTTGATCTTGTCAGTGTTCTCTTTATCAATGGCCACTCTCTTGATGAACTCGGCTACCTCGCTCATATGTGATTCCTTCATTCCGATACGGGTCATTTCCTGAGTACCCAGCCTTATGCCGCTCGGATTCTTTGGCTTGTCATCCCTGGGCAGCATGTTCATATTGCATATCATATTGGAATCCTCCATCAGCTGGGCGATATGCTTTCCTCCACCTTGTTCCTGAACATCCACCACAATGGTGTGGGACTCTGTGAAGTTCTTGTGCTCGCAGAAGACCTTCATACCCCTCTCGTAAAGAGCCTGGCCAAGAGCTTTGGCATTCCTGATGATCTGGTCCGCGTACTCCTCGCCAAATTCCTTGTGCTCGGCAATTGCCACACCCAGTGCGGCAGTTGCGAAGAGATGATGATTGCTCACGACTCCCGGGAAGATCCCCGAGTTCAGCCTCCTGGCCATCTTGTCGTCCTTGGGATTCGCGATAAGTATCCCATGCTGTGGGCCGGGGAGTGTCTTGTGGGTACTGCCGGTTATGACATCCGCGCCTTCTCTCAGAGGATCTTGGAATCTGCCAGCAGCTATGAGGCCGAGAACATGTGCTCCATCGTACCAGACATTACATCCGATCTCATCGAAAGTGTCTTGAAGTTCCTTCAGGGGAGCGGGGAAAAGAAATACAGATCTGCCGAACAGAGCTAGTTTGGGTCGAACCTCCAATAACAGTTTCTTCGTACCATCAATGTCCAGGTTCATTTCAGCCACATCAAAAGGATAGGTCTGGGTTTTCAAACCACGAACTCCTACGGCTCCGAACTTGGCCGTGGAGATATGTGCCCCATCCGATAGTGCAGGAGCGGTGATGGTATCGCCTGGCTTGGTGAGTGCCTTGAGAAGACCTATGTTCGCCACGGTCCCTGAAATTGGGCGGATATCCGCATAGGTGGATTTGAAAAGCTCCTTGGCCATCTCGATGACCCTGGCCTCTATCTTATCAACATAGATATTTCCATTATAGTACCTGTCACCCGGAAGGCCTTCCGCGTACCTGTCGCAGAGATCGGACATCAGCATTTCCCGCGCAAGTGGACTGATGAGGTTCTCCGAGGCGATCATTGGAATTGAATTCTTGAACCAGTCGGTGTGCTCGTCGAGCATCTGTGATATAAAATCAGCGTCTTTTCTGTTATCGGACATATTATTACCCGACATGGGAAATGCGGGGGTGATAATAAGTTTTATGAATCATATCTATGAACATAATATCATGATTGAATCATCCTCAAGCCCCCATACCGCAACCTTTAGGTTTGCGGATAAGGGGCGTTTTATGCGGTATTGGCTTGGGTTGAATTCAATCAGGGCTCCTTCCCCTCAGCAAATCCTAAACAATAAACAGAGGGGATACCCCACGACAGTAACCATCCATTTCACTAAATGGTCGATTACTGTTCAAGAAGAACCCATTCGGTTCTTCCCCTTTAGGGTTGGGGAGCCCTCATTTCTTGCATAAACCATTTATTGGATAGTGGGTATAACTGCCTCATCCGAGAATGGATAGTAAATGAGATGATTGAAAATGACCTTGATGATCCAGAACACACTGTCAGGCAAATTGGAAGAATTCGTACCTCTTAAAGAGGATGAGGTCGGAATGTATGTTTGCGGCATCAATACCTATGATGATTCTCACATGGGCCATGCCAAGGCCGCGGTCACATTCGATGTGATAAGAAGACATGTGGAGAAGAAAGGATACAATGTCAAGTACGTGATCAATTTTACAGATATCGAGGATCATTGCATCGAGAGGGCGATCAAGCTAGACTGGCCTTTGGAAAAGCTCACCGACAAGTACATTGCCGAGTACCACAAGGATATGGGAGCTCTTGGTGTGAAACCGGCGGACATTTATCCTGTGGCAAGTCATCATATGCAGGACATAATAGATGCCATCCAGAAGCTTATCGACAAGGGCATGGCATATGAATCCCAGGGAGACGTTTACTTCAGGGTTGCCCGGGTCAAGAATTACGGCAAGTTGTCCAAGCAGAAGCTGGAGGACATGCAGGCTGGTGCTCGAATAGATATCGATGCCAAGAAGGAGAATCCGATGGACTTCACACTTTGGAAAGTGAAGAAAGAAGGCGAGCCCTTCTGGAGTTCCCCGTGGAGCGAGGGAAGGCCCGGATGGCATATCGAGTGCAGTGTCATGTCCATGAAGTATTTGGGCGAGAGTTTCGACCTTCACGGCGGAGGGACAGAACTAATATTCCCCCATCATGAGAATGAGATCCTTCAATCAGAGGCTATTTCTGGGGTGGAGCCTTTTGTCAAATACTGGCTACATGGGGGGCTGATGAATGTTGGTGAGGACAAGATGTCCAAGTCCCTGAACAATTTCTTCACCATCAAAGACGTTCTGAAGGAGTTCGATCCACTGGTGGTTCGTTTCTTCCTACTTAACACGCATTATCGCAAGCCCATTGACTTCAATGATACGGCTTTGGATGAGGCAAAGCGCTCCTTGGGAAGATTGCAGAATACACTGGATAATGCTCGGGTAGCACAGGAAAACGCTGACGATTCTAAGTCCGATGATTGGGTAAACAGGTCAACTGAGGCCATAAAAAGATTCGATAAGGCCATGGACAATGACTTCAATTCACGTGACGCGATCGCATCCCTGTTTGATTTCTCCAGGGAAGTTAACAAGTATCTTGAGATGGGCAACCTGTCCAAGGAAAGTCTCGAAGCGATTGTAGGCGTGTTCGAGGAAGTGGATGACCGCCTCACTATCTTCCAGGAATCCTCAGGAGGCCTGGACAATGAACTTGTGGACAATCTCATGCAAGTCCTTATAGACCTGAGGCAGGAAGCCAGGGAAAAGAAGGACTGGGCACTGGCCGACAGTATCCGTGACAAGCTAAAGGAAATGGGCATCACCATCGAGGATACGGCTGATGGGGTAAGATGGAAGAGCAGCTAGCCTTCTTCATATTTCCTGACAAGCCGTCTCAGAACCTCCACACTGAAGGATTCTTCTTCGAAAGGTTGCTTCCTCATTCTATGTGGTAGGGCCATCTCGGCGGCGATGATAACATCATTGGCAGTTGTTTCGGGATGTCCATCATAGGCCGCATTGGTCCGGGCAGTTCTTTCTATGATGATATCACCACGGTGGCCGTCTATGTTAAAATCAATTCCCAATCTGGTGATGATGCCCAGCACACTGTCCGGGGTGGTCACGGTGGGAAGGCGGTTCCTGGCCTCGATGATCTTATTTTTCAACTCGGTCAGGTCATCCTTGTATTCTTCTCTGAAAAGCCACGGGTCATTCATGAAATCCCTTGTGCGCTTGATGATCTCCACGCGCAGATCTATGTCCTGGATACCCTTGGTCTCTGCCTGCAATGCCAGGCGGTCGAGCAACTGGGGGCGCAATTCTCCTTCTTCGGGGTTCATGCTACCTATTAAAATGAATTTTGACGGGAAATTAAGGCTGATACCTTCTCTTTCGACTGTGACGACACCCATGGCCGCCGCATCCAGTAATACGTCCACGATATTATCTTCGAGAAGGTTGATCTCATCAACATAAAGTATGCCGCGATGTGCCTCTGCCAGAATACCTGGTTCAAAGGCCTTGACCCCCTGTGACAGCACCTTCTCGATATC
>JAGLQE010000128.1 GCA_023137005.1 Thermoplasmata archaeon | reverse complement strand
GGTAGTGTAGTGGCCTATCATGGAGCCCTGTCGAGGCTCCGACGCGGATTCAAATTCCGCCCGGGGCGCCATTTCACCTTTCTATTGAAGCTAGATAAGTATGATATTAATTATTGTTAAGTGGATAAAGTCCTTATATTCTCATTCCTTAGGGATGTTGATATAAAATGAATATAACAGACCTGACCGTGAATGAGCGGATATTACTGCACTTGCGCAATTATCTTACCCAGGACATTCAAACCTCTGCCGTGATGGGTCAGACCCAGGGGGGAATAAGTGAGGGCATCGACATTCGCATCAATCATATCCCACGGGCGGTCAAGAAACTCCTGGATGACAATTATGTGGAGGAGTGCCTGGCCCATGTGGGCGGGTTGAAGAGGAAACGCAAGGTCTATATTCTCACGGAATCCGGGATGAAAAAATCCAATGACATGCTGGATTCTCTGAAGGAAGTGGAGGTTCTGGTCAAGTTCGAGGATGGAAAAGAGGAGTTGATCAAGATAATGGATATTCCCCTTTCCTTCAATACCAATGCGACCCTGTCCGAGATAATACTCAGTGCCTTTTCCCATGGCGAGGTATACGAATCCAAGTTATGTATCGGAGCAGATAGTGCCCTCCCTCTGATATCCAATCTTGATACCATTCTTGACATACCCACCTTCTATGGCAGAAAAGACATAATCGAGCGTTTGAGGTCCAATATCGATGGAGAAAGAACAATATCCGTGATCGGGGGCATCAAGGGCATAGGGAAGACATCTCTTGTGAGGCGGACTCTGGCAGATTATGATAATAAGAGGAATATCCTATGGCACACGGCCCATGAATGGGACACCCTGCGCAGTTTCCTGGAGTCCATGGCCGATCTCCTTGGCCAATCGGACAAGGGTGATGTTAGAAGGATACTAAGGAGTTCGAGGGATATGGATCCCGCACTGGCCTTCACGCCCTTGGCGAATGACCTCCATGGCCTGGAATGCATCATGGTCATAGATAATATATTCAATCTCCAGAAGGAGTTGATGCATCTTATACTTATGATCTTGAAGGATGTGGGAAAGTTCAGCAATACTCATTTCATCCTGATAACCCGGGATGTCAAGTTCCTGAAGAGGGATCTCATTCCACAACCCACTATCGATTTCATAACTCTGGATGGTCTTACATTGAAGGAGGCCAGGAAAATGATGGACATGAAGGAGATCGAACTGGAGATATCGGATGAGGATCTAGATATCATCTATGGCATAACCAATGGCCATCCACTTGCCATCAAGCTGATAACCCTGGAGTTCAATGAGGTTAGCTTTGACACTAAAGGACTAACGAGAGAGGAATTCCTGATGGTGAAGAGTTTGAAGGCTTTTGATAGCATATTCCAATGATGGGTGTGGCGGTGTATTGTTTATTACGGGCAAAGGATGAGGACAACCTCGCCCTCGACATTGATGTTTTATCGTAGCAGACGAGGCATGTTCAAAGAGAAGATGCCTTACTATCTTATCACCCCCACCAACCCCCAGTGCTAATAATTCAGCCCCTCCGTGCTGGGAGGATGCAGTACCCATGCTAGTGGATGAAAATAATAAAACAAAGGTTAAAATGTGAGGGAGAGCAAAACTCTCCCTCATTTATTCAGCTGAAGAAGCGAATCTACTTTCTCTTCTTCTTGTCACCGCTCTTTGGCTCGGACATCGACTTGGAGTTCATGAAGTACTTGGTACCGAAGAACACCGCGATGATGGCCACGACTATACCGCCTATGATGGCAGGTACGATCCAGCCAGCCTCTGCAACTGTGTAGGTCGAGTATTCCCAGAAACCGATATTGTTATTGTCGGTCCATTGGGACTCATGCTCGCTTGGTGTGGATGCATTTGCCCATACAGTGTAGGTTCCCTTCTTGGTGGGCTTCCATGAGATACTTGCCGTTGCTGTCTCGCCTGGTCCGATGGTGGTAACACTTACCCCGTTGATCTTCAGGGTAACGGTTCCGGACATCTCTGCGTCATCGCCGTCAGCATTCCTTATGTAGAATTTGACGCTAATGCCTGTGGCATTCAATACTCCGTTATTGGTTATGTTCACGGATATTGTTGTTGTCTTGCCAACAGTTCCCTCTTCTGGGTCAAAGGCGAAGGTAGCGGCCTGCAGAAGCAGGTTAGCACTGTCTCCAATGCGGACA
This sequence comes from Thermoplasmata archaeon, assembly GCA_023137005.1. Classification (GTDB taxonomy): domain Archaea; phylum Thermoplasmatota; class Thermoplasmata; order SG8-5; family JAGLSY01; genus JAGLSY01. The sequence continues at coordinate 1,974 of JAGLQE010000128.1, read as the reverse complement.
TTCACTACTTTCACGAAGTCCATTGTGTTTCCGGTCTTGTCGGTCGCGGTCAATGTCACATTGTAGTCACCGACATCTATGAAGGTGTGTGACACCCATGAACCATTGAGGTCTGCGACGCCATCATCATTTAGGTCCCATGTGAAGGTGATGTCCTCGAAGTCCTCTAAGTTGTCCGTGGTATCATTGGCACTGAGGTACACGAGTTCTCCCTGAAGGGCATCGATGGTCTCGCCCATGGCTGCATCGAACATTTCGATGTTCATGATGATTGGTGCGGTTGTGTCCTTAACGATAACTGTGAATACCTTGGGTGCGCTCTCATGACCAACGATATCTATTGCGGACATCTCGAGTGTGTACTGACCTGGATCATTATAGGTCTTGTTTATGAAATTCTCCTCGTTCTGTGTGATAGTATCATTGACCGAGTCATCGCCCCATACCCAGAACCAGCTGTCTATGACACCCAGTTTGTCGGTGGTTGCTGCGACACTGTCGTAGGATCCAAGTCCGTCAAAGGTTATTGGTATGTCCTCGTTCACGGTCAGTGTAGTTCCTGAAAGGGATACATTGTCGACCGATGTGTTCACGGTGATCGCTGGAACCGGAGCAAGTCCGTCCACAAGCACCTTGAAATCAATAGAGGTTGCATCTCCACCTGTCTCGATGATATCGAGTGTCAGGTCATAGTTACCGGCTGCGGAGTAGTTGAAATCTGTTGTGATGCCGTAGCTGTAGTTCGCATTGTTTATGAAATCCCATGTGAAGTTGGCGGCAGTGATGTCGCCCACTGGATCTGTGGATCCTATTGCACTGAAGGTTATCTCGGTGTCAACATCGTCCTGTGGTGCGCTGACTATGACCTCATAACCCTCTGCACTGGAGTTAAGTTCATAGTACAATCCACTCATGACTGACACAACAGCGGTTCCTGATTCTGAGGTTCCGATATCCATTGTCACTGTCTCGGTGGCGTCACCTATCTCTTCCGTGTCTATTGTGATCGGGTCATTGTAACCCTCAATGGTGACGAAGACGGTCTCGGTCTGACTGGATATCATCTCGAAGCCATCTGGTAGATAGATATTGTAGACCATGTCTGTAGTTGGAGTATCATATGAGGCATTCAGTGTCAGTGTGTGTGCGGGCTCATCTGCTATATCTCCATTCAATGTGTAGTTGTAGGTCTTGGTTATGTTGATCGTATCGGTCATGGTGATAACAGATCCCTCGATTCCCTCTACTGTAACCACATATGCTGTGGTGTCCAGTTCATAATACATGCCATCCAAGATAAGGAAATCAGCTGTGTCCTCATTATCCTGTCCCTTTGCGGTCAGGTAGTTGACCCACTCATCAGTCTCTGCGGCACTGATGGTCCAGTCATTGTTGATCAGGCCAAGGTTTCCCATTCCATAGTCTCTGTCTATGTTAACTCTCTGGCTGGTATTGTCAACGACCATGATGGTCTTCTCGACAACGTTTATGGTTTCCCAGTCAACGAAGGTGAAGTCCGTGGTAACGGTGTCCTTCGGTGAGGCTGTTAACCAGATCGGCTTGGCCGTGTTATCAATGATATTTGTCAGGTCGAAGATCTCTGACTGGTAACCATCTGCATCAACGATCATTACAAAGCTTGCATCATAGTGGATGTCAAAGTTATAATAACCATTCTCTTCAGATATATCTGAGAGTGTGTAGAGGTTGGCCTTATCGTAGAGTGTGATCTGTGCTCCTGAGATGGTTTCCTGTGTTTCCTCGTCACCGACGAAACCAGTGAATGTCAGGTTATTGACTATCTCAACAAGCTCGATAGCTGGAATGATTGTAGCGTCATCCCCGTTGTCTATTGGAGTTGCCATCACATATGTGAAGAAGCCATCCATTTCCACAACGACCTTGAACTCACCATTGTAATCGAAGTAGAAGTCTCCGTTGCCCCATGTGACATTGGTCTTCTCGTATTTTCCA
>JAGLQE010000127.1 GCA_023137005.1 Thermoplasmata archaeon | reverse complement strand
GAAGGTGCCACTACCTGCCCCAAGTGCGGTATCGCATTCGAGGACGATGATCCAGATGGGGAGCCTGAGATAGAGGCTCAGAGAGAGCCCGTTGATCCGGATGCACCGGATGGATATTGGTACAAGGAGGAAAAGACCCAGTTCATCCTGTGTCCAGATTGCGGTGCGATGATATCCGAAGAGGCGACAAAATGCGGTAATTGTGGTGTGGCCTTTGATCCAGATATGGATGAGCCAGAGGCAGAGATGGACGAGGAGATCCAGGAACTGGCGGACATGTTGGTGGATAAGACCGACGAAGACCTTGACGGACACTGGTACAAGGACGAGGCTCAGCTTTTCCTGTGCCCGGGATGTGGAGGCTTCATATCCAAGGATGACAAACAATGCAAGACATGCGGCGTGATATTCGAGAGTGATGAGCCAGACCTGGAAGCAAAGCCAGAGGCCACCATTCCCGAAGCAGATAAAGAGCCCATCGACCCGGATGCACCAGATGGATACTGGTACAAGGAGGATAAAACACAATTCTTCTTGTGTCCAGACTGCGGCGCGATGATATCCGAGGATGCTGAAAAATGCACAAAGTGCGGGATCAGTTTCAAATCAGATGAGGAAGTGGAGATAGAGACCTCGGTCGAGGTCGAAGAGCTCGCCGAGCTCCTTGTTGAAAAGGATGAGAGTGATCTTGAAGCCCAGAAAGAGGTGGAATTCGTCCTCTGCCCGGAATGTGGATCATTCATATCAGAGGATGCCCACAAATGTGACACATGCGGTATTTCCTTCGATACCGAAGAGATAGTGGTGGAGAAGGAGGTTGTGGATGCACCTATCCTCGATCTGGATGATCCCATTACCATCGATGTGCTAGAGGCCTTGGAAGATGAAGGGGAGGACATAGGAGCATCAGAATTACTGGACATACTTATTAAGGAAGATGATGCAGAACGTCAGGTACTAGAGGAGGCTATTTTACCTGAAGAGGATGACATTCATTCAGAGTCTGACATTGTTATAGAAGACCTTGAAAACATGCTTGAAATGGAGCTTGACAAAGCTCCGGAGGAGGTTGAGGAGCCCGTCGAGCTGAATGAACTGGCAGAAATGCTGGTCACAGCCAAGGACGAGACCGGGGACGACAAGGCAGATGATGTTCCCGGAGAAAGAAAGGAGGAGGAATTGGATGGACACTGGTACAAGGACGAGGCTCAATTGTTCCTGTGCACTGAATGTGGAGCGATGATCTCCGAAGATGCAGATAAATGCCAGAACTGCGGGGTGCATTTCGACAGATCAGAAGATGGCATGGAACAAACAGAACCAGATGCTGAAACACAGGAACTGGAAGAGATGCTGGTCGAGAAGGCGGATAGTGACCTTGACGGGCACTGGTACAAGGACAAGGCTCAGCTACATCTATGTCCAGAGTGCGGGGCCTTCATATCGGCAGATGCTCATGAATGTGAGGTCTGCGGCGTGCATTTCGATCCAGA
>JAGLQE010000126.1 GCA_023137005.1 Thermoplasmata archaeon | reverse complement strand
CAATGTCAGAATTGCTAAAGGATGAATTGAACCTGAGACTTTTGGAATGCATTTGTAATGGAGAGGGCGTTGAGATCAATATCAGCTACCTGGCCAATCAACTTGGCAAACATCGAAACACAATAAAGACACAGATAAGTGCTCTTTTCAAGAACGACGTGATCAATCATCCCATCTACCCCTTTTGCTGGCTATACCAGGAATACCCGCTTTTGACCGTGGCCAGGGCAGAACTCCCCAGGACCGATGAAATAGAGAGATGGTTCAAAGAGGATGAACATATCTTTGCTGCTTTCAGAGTCAGGGATGAGGAGTACAATACACTTCTTATCGAGTACCACAAGAATATCCATCATTACGGACTTTGGAAGAAGAAGATAGTCCGCGAGGGAAAGATCCCTCCCAGAGAAAGACGTAACTCCGCCCACGTACTTGTTTTCAGCAATACTGATATAATAAAACATGAACCTCATTCACCGATCTTCGTAATGGAGGAGAAGTTCCAGAAGAAAGGGAGACTGGAGATCAATGATTTCAATGTCAATAAACTGTGCTTCGACATAATGAAGATGCTGGTCCAGGGGCAGGGAATAAGGACCAATGAGAATTATCTTGCTCAAAAGCTCAATGTCCACCGAAAGACCATTGAAAGAAGGATCAAGGCCCTGGTGGAGGCAGGCATCGTTGGCATCCCCACCTGCAGGTTCCCTCGCTTCTTCGTTCCGCCTGGCCAGATACTCGTCTATTACCTGATGGAAGTGAAACATAGTAAGGAGAAGATGATAAAGGCAATCCTCAATGACAATCACATCCCGATGGCCCTGGAGGCAGGCATCGGCAGATATAATTTCCTTCTTTTCGGGGTCTTCCCCAATGTGGAGGAACATTTCCTCTGGGAGGAACGTTATGACTACAGGTTCAAAGATACTGTTGGTGCCATGAAGAAGATCTACCTCTCACCCAATATGGCCTCGCAGATCAATCAGCAGAAGGTCTCTCTTGGGATCATCAGGAACAAGATAAAAGAGCTTAGGCATATGGAGAATTGAGAGTTTCCTCAAAGCTCCTCTGGCTGCCATCTTTCTTTGGCCATGCCCATTCCGTATCCGACAATTACCAGCACCATCGATACAATGACAAATGCCAGAGCGTCATCGGTTCTCAGAATATAATTATCGGACAATATATATATTAATATGAATGTTAAAATCCGAGCCACAGCACTGGAAATACCTGCGGTCAGACCGATCTTATTGCCACTCATGTAGCCAACCAGGCCGACCTCGGCCACAGCTCCGGCGAATAGGATAGAGGCCAGTATCTCCCAATTCTCAGGATACAGCAGTGGAACAGAAAAGATGCCCATCACTATGCAGTCCATTATCAGAAGTATATTGAAGGTCCGACCATAGCCGTAGATGGCCTTGTAGCTTCTGGCCAGTGTCTTGGGAGCTTCCAATTCGGTGAAGACCTTTTCCTTTGCCTCGGGAGTGGAAGCATCGGCCATCGAATCCTCTATATGTGTCCCGAGCTCCGAGACTATGCCTTTTCTGGCTTCCTTGTCCATGCCCCACATGGCCATATCCACCCGGGTTAGATATTCATCGACCTGATCCTTCATAATTTCACTCCCTTGATCACATTATTGCAACTATCGACCATGGTCTCCCAGGCCTCGATGGCCTCTTTCAGCCCTTTCTTTCCCTCTGGTGTGAGAGAGTAATATTTTCGGGGGTTTCCAGTGCCTTCCGTCACCCACTCGCTTTTCAGCAGTCCGGCCTTTTCCAGACGATGCAGAGCCGGGTAGAGGGTCCCTTCCTTCAGGTCGATATATTCATTGGTCCGCTCCTTCAGTTCCTTGATGATCTGGAAGCCGTATCTACGGCCATTACTGAGCAGTGCTAATAAGCAAACCTGTAGCGAGCCTTTCTTCAGCTCCCTGGACCACTCGACGCTTTTCACTGAGGCCTTCCCGTCCTTCGCCATCGTACCTGTATCCCGTTGTGGATATTTTAGATTTGGCTTGAATGTTTTGACCCATATTTGACATTTCAGAGTTTGGCTGAACCAGGATAAAACATTCTTCCTGTTAAAACAGAAAGATTATTTTATCTTATATTTGCGCACTGTCCAATTGGAGAACGCAAATACAACTCTGAACCCGCTACAATGCCGAATGTCAAACTTGGGTTTAATTAAAGAGGTGGGCAGGTGTGGTCAGGACACCTACCCATTAATTGTATTTCACCTACTTTCGGATCTGGCCCCAAATGCTCGGTATTACCGCGATGATCAATACGGCCAATCCGATCACACCAAGCGCCATCAACAGAGTTGGAACATCCCCAACCGGCTCTGGCTCAACATATAGCTCGGCAAAGGCCTGGCCATCCTGTATTGGCATGTCATTGAAGACCGGCATTGCGGTTATATTGTGGGTGAAGGACTCGGCTGTCCATTCGTATTCGAGGGTGGTTGAAGCTCCAGCATCCAGGCCTATTGCCGTGAAATTATGGACAAGTTCGAAATCAATGTATAGGGATGCAGTGATATCATTCACTGGCATGGTGTCATTGAGGTTCTCTATAGTGACGGATATGGTCACGACATCACCTTCCATGGGTTCCACATCACTGAACTCGATCTCTGTTATTTCCAACTCAGGCATAGGTGTAGGCTGAGTTCCAGGCATTTGCGCCAGGGATGCTGTCATTGGTACGAGCAGCATTCCGAGTATGACCAGTGCCATCAGTGTTGCCCTTTTTCCTTTAGTATTTTGATTCATTTTCAGCCCTCCATCTTCTTTCTATTGGCCATGGTCAGTCCCGCGACAAAGAAGCCGATGGTGTAAGTCAGCATGACCCAGATACCTTCATAGAAGTCTGGTGAGAAACTTGTAAGGCTTCCAACATCATGTTCATTCCCAGGTCCAAATCCTCCAGAGCTGGCTACGTTCATTACATCGGTGATCAGACTCGAAGAATGTGTGACAAGGAACCATGGGTCTACCTCGGCAATAGATAGCACTAG